>NZ_ASSI01000108.1:0-21700 GCF_000466765.1 Burkholderia sp. AU4i
GCCGCTCGCGCTCGCCGCGCTGGCGGCCGTCGCGGGCGTCGCGCCCCGCACGCTGCAGCACGCGTTTCGTGCGTTTTTGCACACCACGCCGGCCGCCTACGTGCGCGAGCGCCGGCTCGCCGCCGTGCACGCGGCGCTGCAACGCGGCGACACGTGCAGCGTGACCGACGTGCTGATCGCACACGGCATCCATGGCTTCGGCCACTTCGCGAAGGCGTATGCGCGGCGCTACGGCCATGCGCCTTCCGTCACCGCGAGGCAATCCCGATGACGCACGCCGCAACCGGCCGCCCGGCGGCCCCGACCCGCGTGGAATCCGCGCCGCACGACAGCGACCTGTCCGAACTGCGCGTGCAGGATCTCGACCTCAACCTGCTGAAGACGTTTCGCGCGGTCTACGAGGAGCGGCATGTCGGCCGCGCGGCGCTGCGGCTCGGCGTCACGCAGCCGTCCGTCAGCCATGCGCTCGGCCGGCTGCGGCTGATGTTCCGCGACGCGCTGTTCGTGCGCACCGGCACCGGCGTCGAGCCGACGCCGCGCGCGCAACGGCTGGCGATCTCGGTCGACAAGGCGCTCGCGATCCTGCAGGACGTGCTCGACGAAGGGTCGCGCTTCACGCCCGACAGTACGCAGCGCGTGTTCCGCCTGCACATGAGCGATTTCGCCGCGAGCGCGTTCCTGCCGACGCTGCTCGCCGCGTTCGACCGCCGTGCGCCGGGCGCGGTGATCGAGACGCTGCACGTCGATGAATGCCAGCTCAACGTCGCGCTCGAATCGGGGCGCATCGATTTCGCGCTCGGGCATTTCGCCGACGCGTCGAGCCACTTCCAGCGCACCGCGCTGCTGCACGAGCGCTGCGTGCTGCTGATGCCGCGCCGCACCGCGCAGCGCGTCGCGCTCCCCGACGATTACGTGCTCGATGGCGACGCGCCCGAGACATTGCGCTTCGTCGCGGTCACGTCGCATCCGCAATCGATGCAACTGCTGGAACGGCATGGGCTGATGCCGCGCGTGCGCGCGGCGCTGCCCGATTTCATGGTGGTGCCCGCGCTGCTGCGCGACGGCGACTATGCGCTGATCCTGCCGGAGACGATCGCGATCACGTTCGCGGCGCGGCAGCCGTGCGCCCTGTACGAGATCGCCGGTGCCGGCGAATGGGCCGTCAACGCGTACTGGCACCGGCGCTTCGACGCGGACCCCGGCCATCGCTGGTTGCGCGCGCTGCTGCTCGAACTGTTCCACATCGGCGAGCTGGCGCCGTTCGACGCATGGCTCGCGCCGCAGCCGCCCGCCTGCGCATGACGGCGCGAAGGGCTCGGACGGCGCAAGCGGGCAGCGGCGCGCGCCGGTCAGAACGACGTGAGGATGCCCGCGACGATCGAGCTCGCGGTCGCGCCCGGTTTGGCGACCGCGACGCCGCCGCCCGCCGCGCCGTTGACGACGAAGCGCGCATGCGCGCCGTTGCGCACCATCGCGGCGCCCGTGTACAGCACCGTGCGCTTCGACAGCGGATAGTCGAAACGAATGCCGTACGAATCGGCGTTGCCGTCGCTGTCCGCGACCTTGCGGTAATGGCCGACGCTCAGCAGCAGCGACGCACGCCCGATCGGCACCGTCGCGCTCAGCTCCATGATGTCGCTGTGCGGATACGCGCTCTGGCTGTCGATCGCGGTCGCGACGTCGGGGCCGCCGCGATGGCGCAGGTACAGCGCGGCGACCTTCACGACATTGAAGTCGTACGAAATCGCGCCGAGCGTGTAGTTGCCGTTCGCGGCCGGGCTCGTGTCGCCGAGCGCGGCCGCGGCCACCGGGCTGAACTTCTGCTGCATGTAGTCGATGTCGACCGACAGGCCGCCGCGCACGTAGTTGAGCCCCGCGCCGTACGTATCGCCGAGCGTCGCCGGCTGCCCGGCCGCGCCGTTGGTGCCGCGCGCGGCCATCGCGCGCAGCATGAAGCCCGCGTAGCGCGGCGACGTATAGCGCATCGAGTTGCGCACGCGCAGGAACGCGGGCCCGACGAAGTTGTTCGTCGCGTTGCCCCACGCGAGCCCCGCGCCGAGTCCGGGCAGACTGTACGTGACGAGCGTCGTGTGCAGGATCGTGTAGAGCTCACCGAACTGCACGCCGCCGAATGGCCCCGTGATGCCGACCCACGCTTCGCGGCCGAACAGCGCGCTGCTGTTCGACAGCGCACCGCTGGCCGCGTTGAAGCCGTCCTCCAGCTTGAAGATCGTCGCGTAGCCGCCGCCGAGATCCTCGACGCCCTTCAGCCCCCACTGCGATGCGAACAGGTTGCCGCTGCCCATGCGCGTCACGTGGTTCGGCCCGGCGTTCGCGTATTCGATCGCGGTGTCGACGCGGCCGTAGAGCGTCACGCTCGATTGCGCGAATGCGGGCAGCGCCGCGCAGGCCAGCAGCGCGGCAAGCGGTACGGCAAGCCGGTCGGCCCGCCTGTTCGGTTGGTTCATCGTCGTCGTCCCGTAGAGGTTCCGGCGCCTGTCGGTATCGCGCCGGCTGGTATGAAGCGCGTTCGCCGCGAAGGGCCAACGCAGCCGATCAAAAACGGGCCGAGTCTAGGAACGACAATTTCGGACGTCGACGCAATGCGCTCTATAACGCTTATAGATGCGCCGCATGATGCGCGCGCGCCCCGCTGCAAGCGCGCCGCGCGGCGGCCGGCGCGCGCAACCCTGGTGTTTTCTTTATCCGGGTCGGTAGATGCCCGTGTGGCGCGGCTGTCACTCCGGCTATGGCGGCCGGATTTGGCCGACTACGCTGCGTCTCCGACACGTGCCCCCCGCACGCTTTCGCGCCGCGACGGCGCCCGGCCCGCGAGGCCGATGCCGCGCTTATCCACCGCCCGCTCCTGGAGAATCCGCATGTCCGCATCCACGGCCCGCGCTGCCGACGGCAAGCGCTATACGTACGAATGGTATGTCGTCGTCATCTGCATGCTCGCGTACGTCTTTTCGTTCGTCGACCGCCAGGTCCTCGTGCTGATGATCGAGCCGATCAAGCGCGACCTGCACCTGTCCGACACGCAGTTCAGCCTGCTCAACGGCTTCGCGTTCTCGCTGTTCTATGCGGTGATGGGGCTGCCTGTCGCGTATCTCGCCGATCGCTACGCGCGCCCGCGGATCATCTCGCTCGGCATCGCGCTGTGGAGCGTCGCGACCGCCGCGTGCGGCCTCAGCCAGCATTTCGTGCAGATGTTCATCGCGCGCATGGGCGTGGGCGTCGGCGAGGCCGCGCTGTCGCCCGGCGCGTATTCGATGCTCGCCGACTACTTTCCGAAGGAGAAGCTCGGGCGCGCGATCGCCGTGTATTCGCTCGGTTCGTTCATCGGCGGCGGCGTCGCGTTCCTGATCGGCGGTTACGTGATCGCGCTGCTCAAGCATGCGAGCGCGTTCACGCTGCCGGTGGTCGGGCAGGTGCATGCGTGGCAGGTCACGTTCCTGATCGTCGGGCTGCCGGGCCTGCTGGTCGCGCTGCTGTTCGCGGCGACGGTGCGCGACCCGCAGCGCAAGGGGCTCGCGCAGGATCGCTCGGGCGCCGTGCGACGCGTGTCGATGCGCGATTCGCTGCGCTTCGTCGGCACGCATCGCGCGACCTTCGCGTGCCACTACCTCGGCTTCTCGTTCTACGCGATGACCCTGTACTGCCTGCTGAGCTGGACGCCCGCGTTCTATATCCGCCGCTTCGGGATGACGGCCGTCGAAGCCGGCTACACGCTCGGCATCGTGCTGCTGGTCGCGAACACGGCCGGCGTGTTCTGCGGCGGCTGGCTCAACGACTGGCTGCTGCGACGCGGCCGCGGCGATGCGCCGATGCGCGCCGGCGCGATCGGCGCCGCGTGCATGGTGATCCCCGCGACGCTGTTCACGCAACTCGACTCGCTGCCCGCTTCGCTCGCGATGCTCGTCGTCGCGATGTTCTTCGCGTCGTTCCCGATGCCGACGTCGACCGCCGCGATGCAGACGCTCGCGCCGAACCAGATGCGCGCGCAGATCTCCGCGCTGTTCCTGCTCGTGTCGAACCTGATCGCGCTCGGCATCGGTACGACCGTCGTCGCGCTGTTCACGGATCGCGTGTTCGGCGCGCCGGCGGCGGTCGGCCATTCGATGTCGATCGTCAACGTCGCGGCGGCCACGCTCGCCGCGCTGCTGCTCGTCGCCGGCTGCCGGCACTATCGCCGCAGCCTCGATCGCGAACGCGGCCATGCGTCGGCAGCGGCACCGCAGGCAACCGAGGCCGGCAACGCAATCGCCGCGCGCTGAATAACGGGCGCGCTCCGTCGTTGCCCATCATCCATCCCACTGATTCAGGCATCGCTTTTTAATCGATTTGATTTATGCGATGCCCGTCCCTATTCTCGATCGCATGACGGCGCGGTGTCTGCCGCGCCGCTTTCCTCGTACCCCACGGAATTTCCCATGCAAGCGAATCGCCACCAGGTCCGGATCGACGCGCTGATCGACGCGGCGCAGGACATCCGCTGTTTCCGGGTTTCGCGCATCGACGGCCAGCCGTTCGACGCGTACGAACCCGGTGCCCATATCGACGTCACCGCGCCGTCCGGCGTCACGCGGCAATACTCGCTGTGCGGCAACCCCGACGAGCGCGGCAGCTATCTGTTCGCGGTGAAAAAGGAAGCGCAGTCGCGCGGCGGCTCGCGTTCGCTGCACGACGATGTGCAGGTTGGCGCCGAGCTGTCGATCGGTACGCCGCGCAACCTGTTTCGTCTGACGGATGACGCGAGCGAGCACGTGCTGATCGCGGCCGGCATCGGCATCACGCCGCTGCTGTCGATGGCGTATGCGCTGCACCGGCGCGGCGCGCGCTACCGGTTGCATTACTTCGCGCGCAGCCGCGAGCACGCGGCCTTCGTCGACGAACTGTCGGCCGAGCCGTTCGCGTCGCACGTGACGTTCCACTACGGCGTCGAGCCTGATGCGCTCGCGATCGAACTCGACCGCTGCGTCGAATCGGTCGACGCACGCGCGCACGTCTATACGTGCGGCCCCGGGCCGTTCATGGAGGCTGTCGTCGCGGCGGCCGCGACGCGCGTGCCCGAAGACTCGATCCATCTCGAACGTTTCGCGGCGGAACCCGTCGCTGCCGATGCGGGCCACGCCGAAGCCGGCGCCGGCCCGGCCGACGGCTTCGAAGTCCGCCTGCAGCGCAGCGGGCAATCGGTGCGCGTCACGCCCGACACGTCGATCGTCGACGCGCTCGCGCGGATCGGCATCGAAGTCGATACGTCATGCGGCGAAGGCGTGTGCGGCACCTGCATGGTGCCCGTCGTCGACGGCGAGCCCGATCATCGCGACCACTGTCTCAGCAAGGCCGAGCGCGCGAGCAACACGGTGATCTGCTGCTGCGTGTCGCGCGCGCGCTCGGCGGTGCTGGTGCTCGATCTCTGACGCCTGCGACACACGCGGCACGGGTTCCAGACGTCCCGTGTCGTCGAACCGCTCGACGACATCGGCGGTCATCCGCAATGCCCTCGTCCTCATGAGTCGCGCGTCGTCGAACCACTCGACGCTTCCGACCGGCAACGCGCGCATCCGCGCATCGCGTTCGTCTTCAGGACTCACGCGTTGTCGAACTGCTCGACGAGTTCGGCCAGCAACATGCGCATCCACGCATTGCCCTCGTCTTCATGGAAATGCTCGTGCCAGTGCATCGTCACCGGCGCGGGCGGCAGCGTGACGGGCAGGTCGTACAGGCGGAACGCGTTGTCGCGGTTCAGGATCCGCGCGAGCCGCTTCGGCAGCGTCGCGTACAGATCCGTGACCGACAGCACGCTCGGCAGCGCGACGAAGTGCGGCACCTCGAGCGCGATGTTGCGGCCCACGCCCTGCGCGCGCAACGCGTCGTCGAGCGCGTGGTGGCTGTGCTCGACCGATTTCACGTTGACGTGCGCGGCGCGCACGAATTGCTCGAGGCTCAGCGCGCCGCCGCTCGGCAACCCGCGCCGGCGGCCCGTCATGCACACGTAGGTTTCCTCGAACAGCATCTGGTGACGCGTGCGCGGCATCAGCTCCGGCAGGTTGCCGATCGCGAAATCGAGCCGGCTCGCGCGCAGCGCTTCCTCGATCTCCTCCACCGGCAGCGGCTGCACGCTCAGCGTCACGCGCGGCGCGCGCTCGCGCAGCGCCTGGCAGATCGCGGGCAAGTACGCCATCTCCCCCGCATCCGACAGCGACAGCCGGAACGTACGCGTGCTCGTGCCCGGATCGAAGCGCTCCGCGTAGCGCAGCGCCACGCGCACCATGTCGAGCGCCTTGCCGACGATGCCCGCGAGTTCGAGCGCGACCGGCGTCGGCTGCATGCCCGAGCGCGTGCGCACGAACAGCGGATCGTCGAACAGCGTGCGCAGCCGGCCGAGCGAATAGCTGACGGCCGGCTGCGACAACGCGAGTCGCTCGCCGGCCTTCGTCAGGCTGCGTTCCTCGACGATCGCCTGGAATACGCGCAACAGGTTCAGATCGAGATGATCGACCGACGTCATGACCGCCTCCACTATCACTATTCGTCAAATTGATGCGTGAACGCATTCTAAATCAGTGAAGCGGATTTTTATGCAGGTGCGCGCAATCGCCGTCAGGCTTCCGGGCGATGGAACATCTCGTGGATCACGCCGCGCAGCCACGCAATGCCCGGGTCCGCCGCGAACTGCACGTGCGTGTGCATCTGGATTTCGATCGGCGGCAGCACGAACGGCAACGGAAAGATCCGGAACGCGCGGCCGCGGTTGAAGCGTTCGGCGACGCTGCGCGGGAAGATGATCGCCAGATCGGTGTGCTGCACGATCTCCGGCGCGACGATGAAGTGCGGCAGCCGCAGCACGACGGTGCGCTCGACTTGCAACTCGTCGAGCCACTTCTCGACCATCCGGTGGCCGGTCGCATTGCTGCTCGCGTAGATGTAGCGCAGCGCGGTCAGGTCCTCCTGCGTCGGCGCGCGCTTGCGCAGCGGATGGCCGGCCCGCACCATGCACACGTGCTCGTCCGAGAACAGCGTTTCGCTCACGCAGCCGGGTCCCGGATCGGGCACGTAGCCGAGCGCGAGATCGATCTCGCCGCTGCGCATCGCAGCGCCGACCGCGTCGACGGTTGCGCTCGCGATATCGACGCGAATGCCGGGTGCGACGTCCGCAAGCCTCGCCAGCAGCGGCGGCAGGAAATAGAACTCCGACATGTCGGACATCGACAACCGGAAGGTACGGTTCGCGGTGGTCGGATCGAAGTGCGCGACCTGCTGCACCGCGAGATCGATGATGCCGAACGCGCGCGTCAGCGGGCCGTGCAGCTGGCGCGCCGTGTCGGTCGGCGCCATGCCGGTCGGCGTGCGCACGAACAGCGGATCGTCGAACAGGTTGCGCAGCCGCCGCAACGCGTGGCTGACGGCCGGCTGCGTGAGCCCGAGCCGCTCGCCGGCCGCGGTCAGGCTGCGCAGCTCCGAGATCGCGAGAAACACGCGCAGCAGGTTGAGGTCGGTGACGACCGGACGGGATTGGGTCATGGCGCTCGTGAGCCGCGGCGGGGCGCCGACGCGGCGGACCCGCAATCGCGCGACGCGGCGCGGACTACTCGATCGATGTTATCTCAAAACTATCGCTCGTCATCGGGAAATGTGGCGTGGCGCCGGTGAACGGCGGCAGCGCGTCGAAGTCCCTGCGCATCAGCAGCCGGACCGGCGACGCCAGTGCGTGCTCCAGCGCACCGGCATCGTCGAACACGACCTTGTTGCGCTGCATCGCATCCGCGCGCGGCACCGGCAGCGCGGTCCGGTAATCGATGCGCGTATAGATCTCGATCGCGCGGATGCCCGGCAACTGCGCCATCAGCGGCGGATGATGATCGAGATAATGCGACAGCCACGCGTTCGGGTCCGCGGCTTCGCCGTCGTAGCTGACGAGGTAGGTGCAGCTTTGCGCGGCCGCGCGCGGGCCGGCCAGCGGGATCGGGCGTACGGCCATCGCCTGCTGGACGACGCGCCGCCCGGCTTCCTGCCAACGCGCGACGCACGCGTGCGCGGCCCCCGTCGGCGCAAGCATCGCTTCGAGCGTGCCGAGTTCGGCAAAGTAGCCTTGCACCACGCATGCCGGCGACGGCGGGCGCGCGACGGGGTCGGCGCGATCGGCGGCCAGCGCGGCGGGCCGATGTACGACCAGCCGCGTCAGCCCGGGCACCGCGCGCAGCGCCGCGATCGCATCATCGAGGCCCGGTGGCGGGCCGCCGGCGTCATCGTCGCCACCACGATCGACGATCAGGAACAGGCAAATGTCCATCCGTCACCCCGCCTGCGCGGCCAGCGGATGCGCGAGCCGGTGGAACGCGCGGCCGAAGTAGATCAGCCCGTCGGCCGCCGCATGCAGCGCGATATGGTCGACCTCGACGAACATCACCGAATGCGAGCCGACCGTTTTGCTGTCGATGATGCGCCCTTCGAGGCTGACGTTCGCGTCGGTCAGCACCGGGACGCCGGTTTTCCCGTCCCGCCAGCGCGCATCGTCGAAACGCGTGTCGCCCGGCGCCATGCCGGCGAACGCCCTCGCGACCTCCTGGCACGCGGATGGCAACAGGTTGATCGCGACGCGCCCGTTGCCGTGCATGATGTCGTGCGCACGGCTGCCGCGGTTGACGCACACCAGCATCGTCGGCGGCGTGTCGGTCACCGAGCACACCGCGCTCGCGGTGATGCCCCAGCGGCCGTGCACGCCGTCGGTGGTAATGACGTTGACGCCGGCCGGCAGGCGCGACATCGCCTCGCGAAAGTCCTGGCGCATGTCGTCGTGGATCGTTGCATCGTTCATCTCAAGCTCCTGCTGCGAAGAATCGGCGCGATCGCCGGTCACGGATACGGTGTCACGGGTGCGATGCCGGCAAACACGGCACCGGAGCCGTCATAGGTCGCCTCGCCGAGAAACGCGTGCTGCGTGACCACGATCGAATCGCGCACCAGTTGCTGCAGCCGGTTCTCGCGATAGATCGCGGCCGTGCCCGCCAGCTGGTACGCCTGCATCACGACCTTCGCGCACACCTGCGCCGCGTGCGTCGCGCTCAGCCGCAGCAGGTTGGCCTGTTGCGGCGACACCGGCCGGCCGGCGGCCAGCGACGCCCACGCGGCCTCCGCCGTCTCGTAGAAAAACGCGCGCGCGCTGCGCCAGTCGGCCTCGGCCTTCGCGAGGCCCTCGCGGTAGTACGGACGATCGGCGAGACGCGGCGCACCGGTCGTCGTCTTCGTCGCGCCCGACATGGCGGTGAGCAGGTCGAGCGCGGCGCGCGCGATGCCGACGTTGACCGCCGCATGCACCTGCGCCTGGTAAGCGACCGCCGGATAGTGGTACAGCGGCTCGTCGACGGTCGGCTCGCCGCCGCGCACGAAGGTCCAGGCTTCGTCGACGAACTGGTCGTTCAGCGCGAGATCGTGACTGCCGGTGCCCTGCATGCCGACCACACGCCAGTTCTCGACGATCTCGACGTCGTCGGCGCGAAACACGGCCGTGAACGGCTTGCCCGGCGCCCCGCCGTCGGCTGGCGCACCGCCGATGCCGACGCCGATCCAGTCCGCTCCCTTGCAGCCGCTCGCGAAGCGCCAGCGCCCCGTCACGCGGTAGCCGCCCGGCGCGCGCTGCGCCGGCTGCAGCGGGTACAGACCACCGGCGAACACCTGGTCGGGACCGTCCGCATAGATCGTGCGTTGCGTGTCGAGCGGCAGCGCGGCGAGATAGGTATTGGCCGAACCGAATGCCGCGACCCACGCGGCCGACCCGTCGGCGACCGCGATCCGTTCGAGCATCGCGAGGAACACGTGTGGCGGCAGCGCGTCGCCGCCGAAGCGGCCCGGCGTGCCGGCGCGGAAGATGCCCGCGCGCTTCATCATCGCGATCACGTCGCGCGGCACGTGCGACAGCCGGTCGAACTCGTCGCGCCTGCGTTCGACTTCGGCGATCACCGCCTCGAGAGGCAGCGGCGAGCGGTCGGCCGGTTGCGGTGACGCGGGCGCGTCGGGCACGACGGCACGAATGGCGGAATTAGCTTGCATGGTGACTTCCTGAAAGGGCGAAGGGTCTGGGCGAAGGGTCTGGACGAAAGGCTTGGCGACGGTCAGCGCGAGCGGGCTGCATCGCGCATCGCCTTCGGGTGGGTTTCCGGCGCGATGCAGGTCGCGACGACCGTGATCGCACCGAGGATCACGAGATAGATGACGATCGGCGTCGCGCTGCGGTAATGCGCAAGCAGCGCGGTCGCGATCACCGGCGACAGCCCGCCGCCGAGCACCGACGCCATTTCGCGGCCGATGCCGAGCCCCGAGAAGCGCAGGTGCACGGGCAGCAGTTCGCTGATGAACGCCGGCTGCGCGCCTTCGAGGATGCCGATCGCGACGCTGTTCGCCAGGATCAGCGCGACGATCACGTGCGAGAAGCGGCCCGACTGCAGCAGCGTGAAGTACGGATACGCGATCAGCACGACGGCGACGGCGCCGAGCAGGTAGACGGGCTTGCGGCCGACCCGATCGGTCAGGCGGCCCGCGAACAGCGTCACCGGAATCATCAGCAGCATCGAGATCACGAGCCCGCTCAGCAGCCACGAAGCATCGAGGCCGATGAACTTCCCGTATGCGAGCGAGAATGCGAAGAACAGATACGACACCGCGCCTTCGCCGAATCTCAGCCCGAACACCGTCAGCACCTCGCGCGGGCATTCGCGCAATACGTCGACGAGCGGCGTCGCGCTGGCCTTCTGCGTCGAACGCGCTTCGGCGAATTCCGCGCTTTCGCCGATCGAGCGGCGCATCCACAGGCCGAACCCGACCAGCACGATGCTCGCGAGGAACGGGATGCGCCAACCCCAGCGCTCGATGTCCGCGGCCGGCAGCTGCTGCACAAGCAGGAACGCGGCGGTCGACAACACGAAGCCGAACGCCGCGCCGCACGGGCTCCACGCGGCCAGCGCGCCGCGCCGCCCGGCCGGCGCGTTCTCGTGGATCAGCAGGATGCTGCCGCTCCATTCTCCGCCGGCGGCGAGCCCCTGCAGCACGCGCAGCAAGACGAGCGCGACCGGTGCAGCGATGCCGATCTCTCGATAGGTCGGCAACAGCCCCATCCCGACCGTCGCCGCGCCCATCGTCAACATCGTCAGCATCATCACGGTCTTGCGGCCGTAACGATCGCCGATGTGCCCGCACAGCAGGCCGCCGATCGGGCGCGCGACGAAGCCGACCGTGAAGCCGCCGAACGCCGCGATCGTGCCGGTCAGCGGATCGCTGCCGACCGGAAAGAACAGCTTGCCGAACAGCAGCGCGGCGGCCGTCCCGTACAGGAAGAAGTCGTACCATTCGAGTGCCTGCCCGAGCACGGCCGTGGTGACCGCGCGTCGAACCGAATGCGTGCTGCGGGAAGCGGGCAACGCAACCCCAGACAGGGGCGCCGATGAGTTCATGTGGAGTCCGAATAGAGTCAGTTGTCCTGCCGGTCCGGCATCCGGCGGCAGGTCCGCGATCGAATCTGTTCACTGCGTCCGACCACGATAAGAGCGCAGCCGGACCCGGTCAAATTCCCGCCAAAAATGCCGCTCATGAATCGCATGCATGGTCGCGACGCATCGCGAGTCACCCGCGTAATTATTCATCCAGCTTATTTGACTGCATTTTTTAGATCAATTTGACGGATGGAATCGCGACGACGAAACTGGTTCCGCTATCCGCACGAGGTCCGTCCGACCGGGCCTTGCGCTTCCTCGCGACTCTTCCCCCACGACAACGATGAGCGACATTCCCTACCAGACGATCGACACCAGCGCGTTGCACGGCCTCGCGCAACCCGACCGCATCGCACCGGCGATGTATCACGATCCCGCGTTGTTCGAAGCCGAGCTCGAGCGCATCTTCTACCGCACCTGGATCTGGGTCGCACACGAGAGCGAGCTACCGAACCCGGGCGACTTCATCACGACGACGATCGGCCGCCAGCCGGTGATCGTCGTGCGCGACAAGACCGGCGAGATCAACGTGCTGCAGAACCGCTGCCGTCATCGCGGCGCGACCGTCTGCGAATCGCACAAGGGCAACGCAAAGGGCTTCACGTGCCCGTATCACAGCTGGTCGTACGCGCTCGACGGCACGCTGCGCGCGCTGCCCTACGGCGACGGCTACGAAGGCGTGTGCGAGAAAGGCGACCTGCCGCTCGTGAAGCTGCGCGTCGGCGTGTACCAGGGGCTGGTCTTCGCGAGCTTCAACGACACGATCGAGCCGCTCGAGGATTTCCTCGGCGGCGCAAAGCCGTGGATCGACCTGTTCATGAAACAGGGCGCCGGCTACCCGGTCAAGGCGAACGGCGAGCACAAGTTCAAGTTCAAGGGCAACTGGAAGATCCAGCTCGAGAACACGACCGACCTCTATCACTTCCCGGTCGTGCACGAATCGTGGATGAAGTCGATCGACGACGAGACGGCCGCCGCGATCACGAGCTTCATGACGAGCGAGGACGCGTTCTGCCGCGGGCTCGGCAACGGCCACAGCCTCGCGGTGCTGATGCCCGAGCTGATCGACCTCGACGAAGACGACGGCGCGCCGCTGCCCGAGCGCTTCGCGCCGCTCGCGGCGAAGCTCGCCGAGCGCCACTCGCCGGACGAAGTGCGCCGCATCGTGCGCTCGCTGATGGGGGTCGGCTTCAACCTGAACCTGTTCCCGAACCTCGCGCTGTCGATGGCGTTCTTCCGCGTGCTGCGGCCGATCGCGGCGAACGAAACCGAGATCCGCCACGTCGCGCTCGCGATGGACGGCGGCCCCGACGAAGCGAACCGCGAACGGCTGCGCATTCACGAGCACTTCCAGGGCCCGTTCGGCTTCGGGAGCCCCGACGACGCGGAAGCGTGGGAGCGCGTGCAGCGCGGCGCGCACGCGGGCCCCGACGTGCCGATCCTCGTGAATCGCGGGCTGAACCGCGAAACGACCGCCGCGAACGGCGAAAAGACCGCCCATGCGACCGACGAAACCGGCATGCGCGAGGCCTACCAGCAATGGCGCAAGATGATGGAGCAGCAATGATGGACGACCGCAACGCCCTCTTTTCCGAGCAGACCTTCGCCCGCGCGGTCCAATTCGTGTGGCGCGAAGCCGAGATGCTCGACCGCCGCGACTATCGCGCATGGCTCGACCTGTGGGATCCGGCCGGCCATTACGTGGTGCCGATCGATCCCGACACGACCGATTTCGCCGCGACGCTGAACTACGTATTCGACGACCAGGACATGCGCGAGAAGCGCGTGCAGCGGATGGTGTCCGGCTACTCGGCGTCGGCCGCCGACGCCGCGCGCACGGTGCGCACCGTGTCGCGCTTCACGCTGGAAAGCGGCAGCGCCGGCACCGTCGAGCTGAAATCGGCGCAGGTCGTCGTCGCGTACAAGCGCGGCGTCGCGACGCTGTTCGCGGCCGACGTCACGCACAAGCTGCACGTCGATGCCGAAGGCGAGATGCGGATTGCCGAAAAGGTCGTGCGCCTGATCGACTCGACCGAAGCGCTCAGCGCGATCGGCTTCCTGCTGTGAGCCGTGGCCGGTTCGCCGTCGCCAACGCAATGGTGAGCCGGGCACCTTCACCTGTGAGCGGCTGCCGGCTCGCCGTCGCCCACACAAAGGTGAGCCGGTCACCTTCACCTTTGAACGGCCACCGGTTCGCCGTCGCCCGCGCAACGGTGAGCCAGTCACCTTCACCTTTCCGGACGACCATGCCCACACTCGAAGTTTTCCTGCCGGCCGGCCACGACGACGCGCGCAAGGCCGAACTGATCGCACGGCTCAGCATCGCGACCGTCGACGCGATCGGCGCACCCATCGAATCGGTGCGCGTGCTGCTCACCGAACTGCCCGCGACACATATCGGCCTCGGCGGGCGCAGCGCCGCGGACGGCGCGCCGCCGTCGCTGCCGGTAATCGTCGCGATCCTGATCGCCGGCCGCACCGACGAACAGAAACGCGCGCTGATCGCCGCGCTGTCCGACGTGGGCGCGAACGTGCTCGACGCGCCGCTGCAGGCGACGCGCGTGATCATCAAGGACATTCCGAACACGGACTTCGGCATCGGCGGCCAGACCGCGCGGGCGCTGGGGCGCTGACCATGCATCGCGCGTCGCCGCCTCGCCGCGACACACCGACGCGGTTGCGCTCACCCGTCGGCGAGCGGCAGCGTCACGCGGCAGTCGAGCCCGCCGCCCTCGGCCGGGCTCGCGCCGATCAGGCCGCCGTGGCGCGTCACGATGCTCTTGCACAGCGACAATCCGATCCCGTTGCCGCCGGCCTTCTGCGACGAGAAGCCGTCGAACAGCCGGCCGTGCGCGCCGGCCGCGATGCCCGGGCCGTTGTCGATCGCGCGCAGCTCGGCGTGCCCGGCCACGTTCGCGGTGCCGAGCTCCAGCATGCGCGGCACGCGTTCGCAACCGGCGAACGCCTCGATCGCATTGAACGCGAGATTCAGGATCACCTGCCCGATCAGCACGCGCTCGCAACGGATCGGCAGCGGCACGTCGGCCTGCACGATCGCGACCGTCACGCCGGCATCCTTCGCACGCAGCTCGATGAAATACGCGACGTCCGCGAGGATGTCGCGCAGGTCGGCGAGCGCGACGACCGGCTCGCGCTTCACGATGAATTCGCGCACGCTCTTGATGATCAGCGCCGCATGCTCGGCCTGGCGGTCCGCGCTGCGCAGCCCCCAGATCGCGTCGTCGATCGCGCCGCGCCCGTTCAGCCGCTGCACCGCCCCTTCGATGAAATTGCGCACGGCCGCGAGCGGCTGGCTCAGCTCGTGCGCGATCACGCTCGCCATCTCGCCCATCGCGTTGTAGCGGCCCGCGTGTTCGAGCATGCGCGCTTCGGCGCGGCGCGCGTCCTCGATCGCGACCTCGTCGCTCACGTCGCGGAACTGCACGAGCAGCCCGTCGAGATCGCCCTCGATCTCGACCTGCCGGCACAGGATGCGCAGCCAGCACGGCGCGCCGTCGCGCCGCACGATCCGGTAGCGCTGCGGCGCGGACGGGCACGCGGACGGCGCATCGTGCAATTGCGCGACGAGCCGGTCGCGATCGGCCTCGGAGCAGTAGTCGAGCACCTCGCCGAGCGCTTCGTCGGGCGCGAGCCCGAGCACGCGGCGGCCCGACTCGCTGATGAACTGCACGCCGCCGCGCGGCGTGACGACCGCGATACCTTCGTCGAGATCCTGCATGAATTCGCGCAGCCGCGCCTCGTAGCGGCGCAACTGCTGCCGCACCGCCTCTTCGGCGCTGATGTCGCGGAACTGCACCATCACGACGTCGCGCCCGCGCAGCGGCACGTAGGTGGCGGTCGCCTCGGACAGCATGTCGACGCCCGTGCGCGACCGGTAGCACCATTCGTACACCTGCGGCCCGTCGACGAGCGCGCGATCCCACGCGCTCACGGCGATCTCGCGCTGGTATTTCGGCTCGGGACGCGTCATGTCCGGCGCCTTCAGCGGCAGCAGTTCCTCGACGGAAAAACCGAGCGCGATGCACGCGGCGCGGTTCGCCCACACGATCGCCTTCGTCTGCGCATCGTGCAGCAGCACGCAGGTGGTCAGCGCGTCGAGCAGCCGGTGGAAATCGTCTTCGTCAGGGAAACTCATGATCGGCTTCGGATGAAGGCGCGCGGCGTCGCGCGGCCGGAAAGCCAACATAGCACCGGCGCGCGCCGATCGCATCTGAAGATTTCTTTAGGCCGGCACGGAACCTCACCAGTCGCGCGGCCCAACGCACCAATTGCTGCGTGTTTTCGGCGTTTCTAGACTGGTCGCATCGTCGTGTTGCCACCCGAGACAGCACGCATGCCGCCCCGCATCCGAACCCCTATCCGTCCAGGAGACAACCATGCCGCAAGCCGCCCTCGCCATCGAACCCGCGCCGTCCTCCCAGCCCGTGGCAGGCACCGCGGCCGCGCGGTTGTCGCCGCTCGACGCCGTGATCGAAACCGTCGCCGCGCGCCGCGACGAATTCGATCGCCTGTCGCACGTGCCGCGCGACGTGATCGCGCTGTTCAGGCAGGCCGGCATCTATCGCGCGGGCACGCCGCGCCGCTTCGGCGGCGACGCGCTCGCGCCGACCGCCTTCCTCGACATGATCGAACGGATCGCGACCGCCGACGGTTCGGCCGCATGGGTCGCGAGCTTCGGTTCCGCGAACGTCTATCTCGCCGCGCTGCCGCTCGAGACCCAGGCCGAGCTGTACGCGAGCGGCCCCGACCAGGTGTTCGCAGGCGGCCTGTTCCCGGTGCAGCCGGCGCAGGCCGCGCCGGGCGGCTGGCGCGTGAACGGCACGTGGAAATTCGCGAGCGGCTGCAAGGGTGCCGACTGGCTCGGCGTCGGCATCGCCGTGCCCGGCGCGCAGGACGCCGCGCCGAACAAGCCGCGCACGGCCGTGTTCCGCGCGGCCGATGTCGAGATCGTCGAGAACTGGAGCGTGGTCGGCATGCAGGGCACCGGCAGCCACGACCTGCGCGTCGACGACCGCTTCGTACCCGAAGCGTGGACCTTCGTGCGCGGCGGCGAGCCGACCGTCGACGAGCCGCTGTACCGCTACCCGACCGTCGCGTATGCGGCGCAGGTGCTGGCCGTCGTCAATCTCGGCCTCGCGCGCGCGGCGCTCGACGTCGCGAACCGCATGTCGGGCGGCCGGCAGACGACGACCGGCGCGCCGCGCCTCGCCGATCGCGCGTATTTCCGCATCGAGCTCGCGAAGGCCGAAGCGCAGCTGCGCTCGGCACGCGCGTTTTTCTACGACGCAACCGACACGGTGTGGCAATCGATCCTCGCGGGCAATCCCGTGACGCCCGACCAGGTCAGCCTGCTGCGGCTCGCGGCCACGCATATCGCACGCGAAGGCGCGAGCGTCGTCGAACGCGCGTACCGCCTCGGCGGCACGGCGGCGATCTATCGCACGCATCCGCTTCAGCGGCTGCTGCGCGACGCGATGGTCGTCACGCAGCACGCGTTTCTCGCGGAAGGCAACTTCGACGGCGCGGGCGCGGTGTTCACCGGCGTCACGCCGTTTCCCGGCTACCTGTAACCCGCGCAACCCGCGCCCGGGCCGCGCTGTTTCCCGAACGCGCATGGCGCCGATGCCGAAGCACCGCTACCGGCCGGCGCATGCGCCCAACCGTTTCCCCTGGAGAACCCGAGATGTCCGATTCGAATCCGCTGCCGCTGCGTGTCCTGTTCTGCTGCGGCGTGTCGCAGAACTTCTTCGACCTGCCGCGCGAGAAGATCGGCGAAGTGTGGCAGGCGTACGGCGCGATGCTCGCCGCCGTCGAGGCGATGCCCGGCGTGCGCGTGCTCGGCGTGATGGACGACGACCGCCTCGTGGTCGGCCAGGCCGACGGCGCGCCGTGGACCTTCTACATCATGGCCGACGTCGCCGATTTCGACACGACGGTCGCCGTGTGCAATCTGTATCGCACGACGCCGGTCGGCGAATACAACCTGTGGCGCTACGGCAAGATCGAAGCGCGGGTCGGCCGCGCGCTGACCGTGCCGCCGGCCGCGAAACCCGCGTCGTGAGGCGCGCGATGACCGACCTGTCTCCCGGCTCGTCCCCCGGCCTGATCGACGCACTCGCGCAGCGCGTGGCGGCGCTCGACGCCGAGCGCGCGGTGCGCGCGACGATCACGCGCTACATGGCGCTGTGCGACGTGCCCGAGGATGCCGGCGACGGCCCGTCGCTCGCCGGGCTGTTCACACCCGACGCCGTGTGGGAAGGCATCGGCCCTCAATATGCGCAGAAGTTCGGCCGCCTCGAAGGCACGGCCGCGATCGTCGCGATGCTGGGCCGCTACCTGCCGCCCGATCCGCATTTCTCGGTGAACCTGCACTTCCTGACGTCGGAGTCGATCGAGATCGGCGCCGGCAACACGAGCGCGCGAGGCCGCTGGATCATGCTGCAGGCGTCGCGCTACGCGAACGGCACGGCCGAGCTGATCGCCGCGCGGCTGACCGTCGATTTCATGCCGGCCGGCGACGGGGCGACCTGGCTGATCCGGCACTTTCGCACCGAACGCGTGCTCGACGGCCCGTGGCCGCTCGCCGCCGCGCCACGGCCCTGATGCTTTCCACCGCTTCCGCACGATATCGACCATGACAGGCTTCATCGACACCTTCACACTCGGCGGCCCGGGCCCCACGATCGCGATTAAGGACACGATCGACATCGCGGGCCATCCGACCCGCGCGGCGAGCCGCGCGCTCGCCGATGCTCCGCCGGCCGCGCAACATGCGGACGTCGTCCGCCTGCTGCTCGACGCGGGCTGGCAGATCGCCGGCAAGGCGAACATGCACGAGCTCGCGTTCGGCATGACCGGCATCAACGACTACACGGGCACGCCCGTCAATCCGCAGGACGCGGCGCGCATCCCGGGCGGCTCGTCGAGCGGTTCCGCTTCGCTCGTCGGGCTCGGCACGGTCGACGCGGCGCTCGGCACCGACACCGGCGGCTCGATTCGCGGGCCGGCCGCCTGCTGCGGCGTGGCCGGGCTGAAACCGACGTTCGGCCGCGTGTCGCGGCGCGGCGTCGCGCCGGCCGATACCACGCTCGATTGCGTCGGGCCGTTCGCACGCGATATCCGCACGCTGGCCGCGGTGATGGCCGCGATCGCGCCGGGCTTCGATCGGGCGCAAGCGGCGGCCTCCGTGGCGGGCTGCACGATCGCGCAGATCCGCGTCGAAGCCGATCCGGCGATCGCCGCCGCGCTCGACGCGGCCGTGCGCGCGTCGGGCCTGCGTTCGCACGCGCTCGTACTCGACGAAATGCCGGCTTCATTCGCGGCGGGGCTCACCATGATCAACGCGGAAACGTCGCGCGCGTTCGGCCACCTGGTCGACACCGGCAAGCTTGGCGCCGATCTCGATGCGCGGCTGCGCACCGCCGCGACGACGACACCCGCCGCTCTCGCGGAAGCCGAAGCCGTACGCGCACGCTTCACCGCGCAGGTCGACGCCGCGCTCGAACTCGCGGACGTGCTCGTGCTGCCGACGCTGCCCGCGCTGCCGATCACGCTGCAGCAGGCGCGCGACGGTGTATCGGTGATCGCGATGTCGTCGCTGATCCGGCCGTTCAACCTGAGCGGCCATCCGGCGCTCAGCCTGCCGCTGCCGCTGGCCGGTTCGCCGCTGAAAGCGGGCCTGCAGATCGTCGGGCGCAAGGGCGCAGACGAGCGGGTCTGCGCGATCGCGGCACACTTCGAAGCGGCCCTCGCCGCATGAACCACGAAGCGGGCGCCGCTTCATCCTTCACACGCCCGCGAACCAGGGAATCACGCATCATGTCAGACCGAGTCGTCCTCGTTACCGGCGCCGCACGCGGGCTCGGCGCCGTCATCGCCGACCGCTTCCATGCGGCCGGCTATCGCGTCGCGCTGGCCGACATCGCCGCCGACGCCATTCATGCGCATGCGCGCGAACTCGACCCGGGTGGCGAACGCGCGATCGCGCTGCCGCTCGACGTCACGTCGAAACGCGATTTCGAAGCGGCGCGCGATGCGCTCGTCGCGCGCTGGGGCACGATCGACGTGCTCGTGAACAACGCGGGCGCATCGAAGGTCGTGCCCGCGATGGAGATCACGGCCGAGCAGTTCGACCAGGTGATCGACGTGAACCTGCGCAGCGTGCTGTTCGGCTGCCAGGTGTTCGGCCAGTATTTCGCGGAACGTGGTGCGGGCCGCATCGTCAACATCGCATCGCTCGCCGGCCAGAACGGCGGCTCGGCGACGGGCGCGCACTACGCGGCCGCGAAGGGCGGCACGCTGACGCTGACCAAGGTGTTCGCACGCGATCTCGCCGCGCGGGGCGTGACCGTCAACGCGATCTCGCCGGGCCCGCTCGATTTGCCGATCGTGCATGAAAGCGTCGCGCCGGAGAAACTGCGCCAGGTGCTCGCGAGCCTGCCGGGCGGCAAGCTCGGGTCGGCCGGTTTCGTGGCGGATGCGGCCGTGCTGCTCGCGTCGGGCGACGCGCACTTCGCGAACGGCGCGTGCTGGGACATCAACGGCGGGTTGTACATGCGCTGAGCGGTGGGCTGCATCGCTTGTGCGCTACCGATCGGTGCCGACCGGTGCCGCGCGGGACACGTGCGGGACTCGTGCGGGACTCGTGCGGGACTCGTGCGGCACTCGTGCAAGGCTCGTCCGGTACTCGTCCGGTACTCGCGCAGGACACGTGTGAGACTCGTGCGGGCAAGCGAACGTCCGCGTGCCCGCACCCCCCTATCGCGACGGCTCCCCGTCGTCGCCCCACACGACCATCACGTCCCGCACGAGCGCGGCGATCGACGTCGCGCCGAGCTTCTCCTTGATGCTCGCGCGATGCACGTCGACGGTCTTCACGCTGATCGACAGATCCGACGCGATCTGCTTGCTGCCCTTGCCGTCCACCACGCCGCGCAGCACTTCCTTCTCGCGCGCGGTCAGCGCATCGAGCCGCTGGCGCAGCTCGCGGTGGCGCTGGCTTACCGCGTGCCGCTGCTGCGCGAGCCGCAGCGCGCGCTGCACGCGCTCGAGCATCTGCTGCGAGTTGTACGGTTTCTCGACGAAATCGATCGCGCCGTTCTGCAGCGCGCGCACGGACATCGGAATATCGCCGTGCCCGCTGACGAAGATCACCGGCAGCGTCGCGCCCCGCGCGTTCAGTTCGGCCTGCACGTCGAAGCCGCTCTTCTCCGGCATCCGCACGTCGAGCACCAGGCACGCGGGCAGGTTCACGTCGAAGCGCGCGAGAAAATCCGCGGCGTTCGCGAACCCCTCGGACGCGATCCCGACCGATTCGAGCAGCCACGCGAGCGACGTCCGCATGCCGTTGTCGTCGTCGACGATGTATACGATCGGTGCGGGTGACGTCATCGCGGGGGTCTCGCTGAATATCGGTATGGGTATCGCACGCGCCGCCTACGGGGCCGGTTGCCGGCGCGTCGCGCACGTCGTTCGCTGGGGATGCGCGGCACATCATAACGAGCCGAAAACCCGCTGAAAACCCCTTCACGGGCCGCACGAACGCACATTCCCGGTTTTTTTCGCGCGTCGCGCCGCGTACCTAGGTAGAACCTTTAGACGCGTTGGCGAGAACGCCATCTCCATCGTCAATCGTGCGAATGGTCGTCCGCCTTTTCGCGACGTACGCTTGGGTCATCGTCGGCGATCAGGCGCTGCACCCGCAGCGCCGCACGATCGCCGCTCTCGTCCAACCAGGAGCGCCCATGTCTTCCACGACCGATATCCAGCGACCGGCACGCGTCGAGCCGACCGACGCGCAAAAGGCCTTCCGGCAAGCGATGGCCCACCTCGGCGCGGCCGTCAACGTGATCACCACCGCCGGGCCGCACGGCCGCTGCGGGATCACCGCGAGCGCCGTGTGCTCCGTCACCGACACGCCGCCGACGCTGCTCGTGTGCCTCAACCGGTCGAGCGCGATGCATGCGACGTTCGAACGCAATCGCCACGTCTGCATCAACGTGCTGCCGGCCGAACACGAACAGCTCGCGCGGCACTTCGCGGGGCTCACCGAGCTGCCGATGGACCGGCGTTTCGAACTACCCGTGTGGGATCGCGGCGAGCAGGACGTGCCCGTGCTGCGCGACGCGCTCGCGAGCCTGCAGGGCACGATCGCCGACATGAAGGAAGTCGGCTCGCATTCGGTGATGTTC
>NZ_ASSI01000109.1:0-47737 GCF_000466765.1 Burkholderia sp. AU4i
GCGGCGGCGGGCGCGACGGCGGCCGTCGCCCGCAGGCGCCGCTGCCGAACGGGCTCGCGGTGCAGGTTCACTACAGCAACGCGCGGGCGCAAGGCGAAATGCGCCTCGGCGACGCATGGCGCGTGAAGCCGAGCGACGTGCTGCTCGCGGAGCTGCGTGCGGCGTTCGACGGCAGCGTCGTCGAAATCACGTACTGACCGCGCTTCAGCCGACGGCTGTCGCGCCACGCGGCCCGCCGCATCGCCGTCGTGCGGTGCGGCGGGCCGTTTTGCATGTTCACGCAAGCGGGTCTTGGGCTGGCCATCCGGACGCTATACAATCCGGCGCTGGCCGCACGAACGCGGCGCCGATCGCCGCTCGTCCGGCAGGTGGCGCCGGTATCGCGCGCATGAACGGGGGCGGATCCGTGCGGCGAGCGGCGACATGCGACAAGGCCGTCCGGAACCGGATGCCCGGAAATGGCCCGTCGCGACAACAATGAACTGACAGTCACCACATGACCATGGCCAATGGGAACCCGCCGCAGCGGATCCTCGTGATCCGGATCGATTTTTTGGGCGACATGCTGTGCACGACGGCGTTTCTCGGTGCGCTGAAGGAGCGCTGGCCCGGCGCGGAACTGCATGTGGTCGCGAACCGCTACAACGCGGCCGCGCTGGCCGGAAACCCGGACGTGGACATGATCCACACCTACGTGTACAGCCGCCAATGCGAACGCAACGACCGTCCCGGGCGGATGCGTGCATTCTTCGACCGGTTGCGGCTCGTGCGTCGCCTGCGCCGCTTGCGGTTCGACCTCGTGGTCGTGCCGAACGGCGGCATGCATCGCAGCAGCATGCAGTTCGCGCGCCAGATCGGCGCGAAGGATTGCCGCTGGCACGATGCCGAGACCGAATTCGACGATCGCAAGCCCGAGCATGTTGCGCAGCGGCCGATGTGCCACGAAGCACTGTCGGGTTTCCGGCTCGTGCCCGAGCTCGGCCGCGCCGATCTCGACCGTATCGAGTTGTCGGTCCATCCCGACCGCGCGCTGCAGGACGCGTGGCATCGGCTGCTCGGCGCGCGCACGAAGCCGCGGGTCGGGCTGTTCGTGACGAACAAGGCGGCCGAGCGCCGCTGGCCCGCGGACCGTTGGCACGACCTCGCCGAGCGGCTTGCGCCGAGCGTCGATGTGATCGTGTTTCGCGACCCGGCCGTGGGTCACGCGCCCGAGGACGACTCGTGGCGCGACGTGAACGCCCGCCATGTCGCGCCTTCGTCGGTCGCCGATCTCGTGGCGGCCGCGAGCCTGCTCGATGCGATCGTCTCGGCCGACAGCGCCCCCGTGCACCTCGCGTCGGCGCTCGGCGTGCCCGTCGCCGCGCTGTTCGAGGATCGTCCCGAGAAATACCTGCGCTGGCACCCGCTCGGTGTGCCGCACGTGATCCTGCGCGCCGGCGCGACCGTCGACGCGATCGGTGTCGACGCGGTCGAGCGCGCGGTGCGTCATCTGCTGCCGCAGGCCACCCATCGCGATGAACCGCTGGCCGACGCAGCCTGCCCGCGGCCGGCTGCCGATGTCGCGACGCCGGTGATCTTGGCAGCCTCATAACCCCACGGGCGCCACGGGCGTCACAAGCCCCGCGCGTGCGGCACCGGCCCGGCATCGGCATTGGCATTGGCATTGGCATTGGCATCGACATCGACACTGGCACCGGCACCGGCACCGGCACCGGCACCGGCGCGCGGTGCGCCAGCCGGGCATCCCTCCCTGAGCAGGGCCGTATCAAGGCAGCCGCACGGCCGATTCGCCAGGCCGCGCCGGCTGCTGCAAAATCCTGTACATTGCCAGCCTTGTTCAGCCAGCCGGATACCCGAATCGCCGTGGCCCTGTTTTCTTCCGCCCGCCCGCCCAGAACCATCCTCGTGGCCGCGCCGCGCCGTATCGGCGACGTGCTGCTGACGACGCCGCTCGTCCGTTCGCTGAAGGCCCGCTGGCCGGATGCGCAGATCGACATGCTGGTGTTTCGCGGCACCGAAGGCGTGCTCGAGCACAATCCGGACGTGCGGCACGTGATCGTCGTCGCGCAGCGTGCGGGCTTCCGCGAGCGGTTGCGCGACGCGCTGTCGATGTGGCGCCGCTACGATCTTGCGTGCGCGGCGCTGAGCTCCGACCGGCCGCGCTTCTACAGCTGGTTCGCGGGCTGCAAGCGGGTGGGCCTCGTCGATCCGAACCGCGTGACGTGGCTCACGCGGATGATGCTGAACGGGATCGCGATCAATCATCACGAATCCGCGCATACGGTCGTCAGCACGCTGGCACTCGCGCCGGTGATCGGCATCGAGCCGGTGTCCGAGGTCGTCGCACCCGGCATCGGCGACGATCCGGCACGGCGTGCGCGTTTCGACGCGTGGCTCGCCGAGTCACCCGCGATCCGCGCCGGCAAGCCGCTGGTTGTCCTGCATCCGTATCCGATGTTCCGTTACAAGCAGTGGCGGCTCGACGGCTGGGTCGAGATGATCGGCTGGCTGCGCGAGCACGGCTATGCGGTCGCGCTGTCGGGCGGCCCGGCCGACAGCGAGCGCGAGTATGCGGAGCAGGTCGCGGCCGAAGCGGGCGGCGACGTGCTGAACCTGGTCGGACGCCTGACGTTCGGCGAAAGTGCCGAACTCGTCCGGCGCGCGCGGCTTTTCATCGGGCCCGATACCGGCGCGACGCACGTCGCGGCCGCGACCGGCACCGACACGATCGCGCTGTTCGGTCCGTCCGACCCGGTGCGCTGGGGCCCGTGGCCGCAGCACTGGCCGGCGACCGAGAATCCGTGGCCGCTGCGTGGCTCGGGGCGGCACGGGAACGTGTGGCTGCTGCAGGGGGAGGGCGATTGCGTGCCGTGCCGGCACGAGGGCTGCGAGCGCAAGGTCGACAGCCGCAGCGACTGCCTCGTCAATCTCGGTGCGCAGCGCGTGAAGGCCGCAGCGGCCGAGATGCTGGGGCTGAATCCGCCGGGCCCGGCCGCGGTCACCGTCGATACGTCACGGCT
Source organism: Burkholderia sp. AU4i (assembly GCF_000466765.1). Taxonomy (NCBI): domain Bacteria; kingdom Pseudomonadati; phylum Pseudomonadota; class Betaproteobacteria; order Burkholderiales; family Burkholderiaceae; genus Burkholderia; species Burkholderia sp. AU4i. The sequence continues at coordinate 3,021 of NZ_ASSI01000109.1, forward strand.
GCATCGCACCGGCTCCAACTGACGCGCGGGCGGCGCGCGCCGTTCTTTTTGTCGTTCTGGATAGCCTGCTTCGCGACGGGCCGCGCTGAACGCGCGCAGCCCGGTCGCTTCGACGGCGGGTGCCGCCGCCGCCGAAGTCGGTCGGCAGCACGGCGCAGTCCGCCGCGCGTCAAGCGTTACGCGCTGCGCCGGATCGCCGACGTCTCGCGCGGCAGCGCCTCGCCGCGCTCGCCGCAGCCGAGCAGGATGCCGGCCAGCAGCACGATCAGGTGCCCTTCGGCGAAATCGAGCAGCAACGAATTCGCGAGACTGCCGATCGCGAAGATCGCGAGCCAGGCGAGCAGCAGATGCCGCGAGCGCGGGTCGAGCGCGCGGCTGCCGCGTGCGATCTGCACGATCAGGTTGATGAACAGCAGCAGGCCGAGCGTCCCGAGCTGCACGGACATCAGCAGGTATTCGTTGTGCGGGTTCGACGTCAGCTGGCCCTCGGCGGCCGTCTTGCCGGCCGTGAGTTTCTCGAATTCGGATTCGAGGCCGCCCGCACCATAGCCGATCACCGGGCGCTGACGATACAGTTCGAAGCCCTTCTTGTACCACTCGAGGCGCAGCCCGGTCGACGTCGCCGCATCGCTCTGCCGATACTGCTGCACTTCCGACACGACCTTGATGAGCCGGCCGTTGTGAACCGTGCAAGCCGCGACCACCAGCGCGATGCCGGCCAGGACGAACACCCCGGCGACGAGCCCTGCGCGCAGCGCCGACCGGCGGCGCAGCAACAGCACGAAACGCACCGCGACGACGAGGATCAGCAGCAGCGCGATCACTTGCCCGGTGCGGCCCTGCAGCATCACGAAGACGTTCACCAGCGACCACGCGGCGATGGCGGCGCAAGCGACACGCGACAGCGTCGTGCGCGCCGACAGCGCGAGATCGGCGGCCTGGTAGAACAGCAGCGCGCCGAACATGCCGGCTGCGATGTGGTTCTTGAACACCCATGCGCGCGACAGCGGCAGCTGGGTCGCATGCGCGGGCCCGATTGCGGTCAGCCCGAGATAGTTGGTCGTCGACAGCAGCAGGATGACGCACAGCGTGGCGAACCAGCAGCGCTGCACGATCGGCGCCCAGTTCGAATGGCGGAACGCGAGCACGGCAAAAGGCAGCAGCAGCAGCTTGTCGTATTTGGCGACCCAGTTCCACGCCTTGGCGTGCGGCGCAACCGTATAAGTGACGCTGACGGCCAGCGCGGCGAGGATCAGCAGTGCCGCGAGCGAAGCCTGGTCGGTGACGAACGAGCGCAGGTCACGCCAGAATTCGGGGGAGATGACGAGCGCGGCGGCGAACAGCCCGCAGAAGACGTTGGTCAGCGCGGTCGAGACCGGCACCATGCAGAGCGCGGCAACGGCGAAGGCGCGGGCGGCGGTCAGGCGCCGCGTGGCGGGAGCGGAAAACGAAAGCATCGGAACCTGTCGAATGGACGAATGCGGCTTGCGGGCATCGTGCTGCGCGCCGCGCGCCCCGGCGGGAGAGCCGGGACGAACGGCGCAGAGTATACGCGAAGCAGGGGGCGTTTCCGCGCTGTTTTCGGGGCCTGATCAGCTGAACGCGCGCTTGATCCGCGAACGCAGCAGCGCGCGCTTCAGGCGGCCTTCGATGGCCGGCGTGTCGAGCGCGACGCGCGTGCCGGCCGGTTCGCCGCGATGCAGGTAGTAGCGGTCGAACGTCGCCTGGGTCATGCCCCATTTGTTGAGGAACTGGCGGCGGCCGTCGTTCTTGACGATCTTGCCCGTGCTTTTCTGCTGGAAGTGGTAGACGAGGCTGTCGCCGGCACCGATGAAGATCCGGCAGCCTGCATCCCAGAATTTCATCGAGAAATCGTTGTCGCTGCTCATGCCGGGCGACAGTTCGCTGCTGTAGCCGCCGATCCGGTTCCACCAGTCGCGGTGCACGAGCGTCGGCGGCCAGGTCGAGCCGAGCCAGTCCGCGCGCGCGAGCTTCGGCGCCGCCGCGACGAGGCCCGCCGCATCGAAATGCTCGGCGTCGCGGCCGAAATTGTTGACCACGACGCACGGGTTGCGCGTGTCGACCGGCTCGATCATCGTGCCCGACAGCATGAACAGGTCGGTCGGCATCCGTTCGATGCGGCGCACGAGCGCCGTGTCCCAGCCGGGGCAGCAGAACATGTCGTCGTTCATGTAGACGACGTAGTCGCGGGTCGCGCGTGCGGCGGCCCAGTTCACCGCGTGGCAGATGCCGATGTTGGTCGGCGACGCGGTATGTTCGATGCCTTCGCTGCGCACCCAGTCGAGCGTGCCGTCGGAGCCGTCGTTCACGTGGACGATGATCTGGTGGTCGTACGCGGAGTGGCGGCGCAGGCTGTCGACGACGAGCTTGAGGTACGGCAGGTTGTTCCAGGTCGGAATGATGATGGAGAACATGGCGGTCGGATTCGGTGGTCGTCGTGGCGGGCGGCGCGCGGCGCCGCCTGTCGGGCGAGCGGGCACGCGCGGCGCGGGCAGCCCGGCATTGTAACGCCGCGCCGGTCGCGTGCCGGGCGGGCGCTCAGCGCGCCCGTTCGTGGCCGAGCTTCAGGAACCGGTAATACACGGTTTCCGCGTTGAACACGGCGATCATGAAGCCGGCGCGGCCGTCGAGGAAGCCGCGCCGCAGCACGTAGGTGCGCACGAACGCCCAGGCGCCGCGCGCGAGCGCCTTGCCGAAGCCGCCGCGCTGGCCGGCCGCGCGGCGCTGGCGCGCGCCGGCCGTCGAATATGCGTCGAGCTTGCGCACGACGGTTTCGAAATCCTCGTACGAGTAGTGCATCAGCTTGCCGGACAGGCGCTGCGCCGCGCCATCGAACACGAGGCGCTCGTGCACGAGATCGTCCGAGAAGCGCGCGCAGCCGCGCCGGAACAGGCGCGGCACCCAGTCCGGATACCAGCCGCTGTGATGGATCCACTGGCCGCAGAAGCTCGACAGCCGGTCGACCGCATAGACTTGCGCGTCCGGTGCGCGGATCGTGTCGCGGATCGACTGCGCGAGTTCGGGAGTGACGACTTCGTCGGTATCGAGGGACAGGATCCAGTCGGTGTCGAGCGCGTCGAGCGCGCGGTTCTTCTGCGGGCCGAAGCCCGGCCAGTCGCGCTCGACGATCACGCGCGCGCCGTGCGCCTGCGCGATCGCGACGGTATCGTCGGTGCTGCCGCCGTCGATGACGACGACGTCGTCGGCGAACGACAGCGCAGCAAGGCACTGCGCAAGCCGCGCGGACGCATTGAGGGCGATGAGGGCGACGCCGAGGGAGGGTTCAGCCATGAAATCGTCGGAAAGGCGGAGAAAACGGTGAGCGGCAGTATACCCGCGGGCCGGCCGCTGGCCGCGTCGGCCCCGCTTCGGCCCCGCGTCGGCCATGACCGTGCCCGCCGGGGCGGTGCGGCTATAATGTTGAGCCCTTTTCGGCACCCGCCCGACAGGGCGACATCCCGGGCGGCCATGCCCGGGCGCCGCTTCGCGGCTCAAGAAGGATTGCCTTGGAAACCCAGAACACTCTTCGCAAACCGATGGACGGCACGGGCACCTCGCCCGTGACGGTCCTCAAGCGCCTGTGGCCGTACATCCGGCCGCTGATCGGCATCGTGGTGCTCGCCGTGATGACGATGGGCGTCGTCGCGGCCACCGAGGCCGGTATTCCGGCGCTGCTCAAGCCGCTCCTCGACCACGGCTTCGGCGCGCACGGCAGCGACCGTGCGAAATGGTACGTACCGATCGCGGTGATCGGCCTCGCGCTCGTGCGCGGGGTGTCCCAGTACACGTCGAATTACCTGCTCAACTACGTATCGAACCGCATCCTGCTGCAACTGCGGCTCGAGATGTTCCAGCGGATGATCCATACCGGCGCGTCGTTCTTCCAGCGCGAAACCGCGAGCACGGTGATCAACGCGATCGTGTTCGAGGTCAACCAGATCTTGTCGGTGCTGACGGGCGTGATGGTCACGCTGGTGCGCGATTCGCTGACGGTGATCTTCCTGCTCGGCTACCTGTTCTACCTGAACTGGCGGCTCACGCTGATCGTCGCGGTGATCCTGCCGGGCATCGGCTGGCTCGTCAGCAAGATCAACCGCCGCCTGCGCCGCCTGAACCGCGAGCACCAGACGCTGACCAACGAGCTGTCGTACATCGTCGAGGAGACGGTCGGCGGCTACAAGGTCGTCAAGGTGCACAACGGCGAAGCGTACGAGATCGACCGCTTCACGCAGATGAGCAAGCGCCTGCGCGGCTACGCGATGCGCATGACGGTTTCCGGCGGCCTCGCTCAGCCGCTCACGCAGTTCCTCGCGTCGATCGCGCTCGCGGTCGTGATCACGATCGCGGTCGTGCAGTCGTCGAACGACCAGACGACGGTCGGCGGCTTCGTCGCGTTCGTCACGTCGATGCTGCTGGTGATCTCGCCGCTCAAGCACCTGATCGACGTCAACCAGCCGCTGCAGCGCGGGATGACGGCCGCCGAGCTGATCTTCGGGCTGATCGACGAGCCGGCCGAGCCGCAGGGCGGCGGCCGGCTGTTGCCGCATGCGCGCGGCGAGATCGAGTTCCGCAACGTGTCGTTCGACTACGGCGCGACCGAGCGGCCGACGCTCGACCGCATCTCGTTCAAGGTCGCGCCGGGTGAAATGATTGCGCTCGCGGGCCCGTCCGGCAGCGGCAAGACGACGCTCGTGAACCTGCTGCCGCGCTTCTTCGACCCGACCGACGGCGCGATCCTGGTCGACGGCGTGCCGGTGGCCGACTACGACCTCCACGCGCTGCGCGGCCAGATGGCGATGGTCAGCCAGGACGTCGTGCTGTTCAACGACACGATCGCCGCGAACGTCGCGTACGGGCAGACGCCCGACCGCGCGCGCGTGCAGGCCGCGCTCGAGGCCGCGAACCTCGCCGATGCGGTCGCCGCGATGCCCGACGGGCTAGACACGCTCGTCGGCGGCAACGGGATGCGGCTGTCCGGCGGCCAGCGCCAGCGGCTCGCGATCGCGCGTGCGATCTACAAGGACGCGCCGATCCTGATTCTCGACGAAGCGACCTCGGCGCTCGACTCGGAATCGGAGCGCCACGTGCAGGCCGCGCTCGAGCGGCTGATGGAAGGCCGCACGACGCTCGTGATCGCGCACCGGCTGTCGACGATCGAGCGCGCGGACCGCATCCTCGTGCTCGAGGCCGGCAAGATCGTCGAAGAGGGCAGCCACGACGAATTGCTGCGCCACGGCGGCCTCTACGCGCACCTGCACCGGATCCAGTACCAGCAGCAGGCGGCGTAACGCGCGGTTACGTAGCCGCGCGATACCGTGTGCTAGTCTTCATCGGGCAGTTCGAGTGGTTTCGTTCGACGTGACGACACGGAGGGAACGCACAATGAAGAAGATGCACGGAATGATGCTGGCCGCGGTGATCGCGGCGGGTTTCGCCGCACCGGCCGCGATGGCGCAGGACCACGACAACCACCACGACCAGGGCGGCCACGGCATGCAGCACGGCCACGGCCCGAAACACATGCCGCCCGGCCAGATGCGTCATGATGACGACGTGCCGCCGCGCTGGGCCGACCAGCCGCGCCGCGAATGGCACAAGGGCGACCGGCTTCCCCCCGAGTTCCGCGATCGCCAGTACGTGATCGACGACTGGCGCGGCTATCACCTGAGCCCGCCGCCGCGCGGCTATCAATGGGTCGGCGTCGGCGGGGATCACCTGCTGGTGCAGATCGGTTCCGGCATCGTGCTGCGGATCGGCGACTGACCCGGCCGATCGTCCGGCCCGTATCGCGACGCCGCGATGCGCGCCGGGCAGCCGGCCCGCCGCGTCACTTTGCCGCTGCGTGGCGGAACCAGCGGCGCTCGATTCTCGACATCACCCAGCACACGCCCAGCGCACACACGGTGCCGAGCGTCACTTCACCGAGCCGCATCAGCGGAACATCCCACAGCGGGCCGTTGCCCGGAAACAGCAGCACGATCGTTGCGGTTACGCCGCCGAGCCGTGCCGCGCTGCCGACGTTCAGGCACCAGCAGCAGACGATCACGACCGCGACGGTAATCGCATATGCGACGAGGCGGTCGCCGCCGAGTGCCGCGCCGGCGAAGCCGAGCACGCCGCCGACCATCGCGCCGACGAACTGGTCGCGCGACAGCGACATCGTGTCCGAGTAGTTGTGCTGCGTGACGGCGATCGCGGTGATCGCCGCCCACACGGCCTGCTCGGTGTGCATCGCGCGGCCGATCACGTAGGCGAGGCACGCGCTGCACACGGCCTGCAGCGCCATCAGCCCGCCTTGCGCGAGCCGTTCGCTGAACGACAGCCCCTTGAACAGATCGAAGATCGACTGCTGGATCTGCTGGCGGGCTTCGTTGAGTGTCCTGATCGTATCCATCATGCGTTGGCCAAGAAGCGGGTAGCGGCGGCGCGCGGGCGTCAGTGCGCCTGTTCGGGCGATGCGGCGGCCGGTTCGTCGGCCGCCGCGTCGCCGTTCTCGACGCGCGTTTCGGGCATCACGAGCCAGACCAGAAGCACGGCCAGCGCGCCGGCGCCCGCGAGCCCGAAGAAGCTGACGGCATTCCCGAAATGATCGGCGACGTAGCCGGCAGCCGCGGTGCTGAGCGTCGCGCCGATCCCGGCCGCGAGCCCGAACAGCCCGATGCACAGGTTGTAGCGGCCCTTGCCGCCCGCGACGTCGGCCGCGATCAGCGGCAGCATCACGCCGAACACGGCGGCGCTGATGCCGTCGAGCATCTGCACCGGCACCAGCAGGTACGGGCTGCTCACGCCCGCGAACAACAGCGCGCGCACCGGCAGCGCGGAGAAGCCGAGCAGCAGGATCGGCCGGCGCCCCCAGCGCTGCGCGGAGCGGCCCACCCACGGCGACAGCATCGCGACGATCGCCTGCGGCACGATGATGCACGCGGCGATCACGAGCTGCACGTTCTCGCCCATCCCGGCCGTGACTTCACCGGCCGCGAGGTTCAGCATCGCCGCGTTCGACAGGTGGAACAGCACGACGCACGCCGCGAAGATCAGCATCCGGCGGTCGCGCAGCAGTTCGAGCAGTGTCTCGCGTTCGCCGGCTTCGTCGTGGTCGCCGTGATCGTCGGGCTTCGACGATTGCGGGATCACTTCGTGTGTCGGCTGGATCATCGCGAGTGCGAACAGCGCGGGCAACGCCAGCACGGCGGTCAGCCAGAACACCGCACGCGCGGAGAAGTATTCGCCGGTGAGCCCCATCAGGCCCGCCGCGACCGCGCTGCCGATCGATGCCCAGCGCGCGTTGCGGCCGAGCCGGTCGCCAAGGTCGGCACGGCCGACGAGCGAGAACGAGATCGCGGCCATCGCCGGCACGAGCATGCAGCTCGCGAAACCGTGGAACACCTCGGCGGCGATCACCGGCACGATCGTCGGGCTCGACGCGAGCAGCACTGCGGACAGGATGATGGCCGCGATCGCCCATGCGGCCGCGCCTTTCTTGTTCTTCAGCGCATCGACGGCGGCGCCGCCCGGCACCTGGCTGACCATCGCGCTGATCGTGCCGATCGACAGCACCATGCCGATCTCGCCCTGCGTCCACTTGTGCGACGCGAGGTAGGACGCGATGAACGGACCGAACCCGGTTTGAACGTTTGCAACGAAGAAGTTGAGCCAGTCGAGGGACCGGAGACTGCGTACGCTGACGGAATGCTTGATCGTCATCGGGTCGTACTCGCAGACGAAGCCGGTGCCGGGGCAACGGGCGGGTAGACCGCGACGATCGGCTTGTCGGCCGCGTAGGGCGGCGCCGCCTTGATCTGTGCGTCGTTCAGGTCGAGCTGCGGACGCAGCGCCTTGTCGCGCGTCACGAAGCGCAGCGCGCCCCAGCTCGCGGCGATCGAACGGCGGTCGGTATTGACGAGCCCGCCGAGGTCGAGCACGACAGCCTGCGGCTGCGACGCGCGGTCGATCAACACGTCGACGACGCGGCCGATCTTCGTGCCGTTCGGGCGCTCGACGTCGCTGTCGAGCAATGGCAGGCGCGTCGCGGGCGAGGCCGCGGCCGAACCCGACAGCGGCACGGCCTTGGGCCGCGCGGCAGGCGGCAGGTCGCCCGACGGCACGTCGAGCACGATCGGCTCCTGTTTGCCGCCCGGCGTGAAGCGGAACACGTTCCACGGGAAGATGACCTTGCGGTCGCCGACGCCCATGAAGCCCTGCAGGTTGACGACCATCTCGCGCGGCTTGCCGCTCGCGTCGGTCACCATGTCGACCGCGCGACCGATCACCTTGCCGTTGCGGCGCGCGACTTCGCTGTCGAGCAGCGCATGGATCTGCGTGCGGTCGAGCGGGCGCGTCGCGACGATCGGCGCGGGCGGAGGCGGCGGTGGTGTCGGCGATTCGGGGCGCTGCACGGGCTTGGGCCGCGTGACTTCGCGGTGCGGCTTTTTCGGTGCTTCCGGCCCTTCCGGCTGCGTCGGCGCCGGCACGGGCGGCATCGTCAGCGGTTCGCCGGCGGTTTCCTGGACGGGCTCGACGAGCGCCTCGCTGATCGGCGCGGGCGGATTCTGGACCGGCAGCAGCCCGCAGCCGGACAGCAGCGCGGCGGCGGCGAGAATCAGGAAGACCGTCGACGACGGCAACGACTTGCGGGATGCGGGAAACGGAAGTCCGCCGCTCATTGACACTCACTCCATGGGTCGGGGGCGGCCCGAGGGCACGCGGCTGGCGATGGATGGCGGGTGCGGGCGGCGCACCACGCGACGGGAGATTTTAACGTGTCTTCCTTTCAGGGCCGATTTCGACGGCTTGCTGGAGGCGGACTGTCGGGAAAAGGTAGGGATCGGCGGCGGTCGCGTTGCCGTGGGGCGACGGGGAAGTGGCCGGGCGAGGGGCCGTGCGCATGGGTGCCGGCCCGGCCTGCCGCCGTCATGACGGGCAGGCGCGGGCGCTGCATGAAAGCAGGGGGAAACCGGGCGTCAGGCTTCCGGGTACCACGCGTCGGAGAATTCGCTGACCTGCACGTCGGTCAGTTCCGGACGGGCGGCGAGCCAACCGCGCACGAGTTCGCGATCGGCGTCGGTCGTCGTGCCGCGCGGTGCGCCGGAGATCACGTACGCGCCGATGCCTTCGTCCGCCGACGCGACGGTCAGCAGACCGTTCGCTTCGACGAAGTCGATGAACGCGTCGATCAGCTGGCCGCGTTCGAGGTCGGTCAGTTCATTGCGGTAGTGCGCGGTCGCGTTGAACGCGAGTTCCTGGAATTCGCCGATGTGGAGTTTCTTGCGCTGGCGGCGGTTGTGGCCTTGGCTCATGGTGTGTGGTGAGTGAATGAGAGGGGAATGGATCGTGCGGCCGGAGGCGGCGGCAGCGAAAGGATGACGCGTGGCGCCGTCTCGATCGCGTGTCATCGCGGGAGCGATCGTGAAACCATTCGTGAACATTGACGCGATGGGCGTTTCGTGATGCGGCTCGGCCCGGCGGCTCATCGCGCGCATGACCGAATGATACAGGGATGGCGGGCTGCCTCGGCTTTGCTATGGTCGGCGGCTACTCGAACGACAACGCGGGTCGCATGTCGGACGATCGCAATTCGTTCATTGGACGTATCGATCTCGAGGCGGGCGTCCTGTTTTTCCGGTGTTCTGAAATGCCTTCCGATACGCGGGAAAAGCTGGCCGCGTTCACGCGCGAAGAACCGGGTCGCCCGTTGTTCGGCGGCGAACTGAAGATCGCTCCGTCGTCACGCGCCTCGAAGAGGATCTGTATGTGACCGGAATCGACGCAATCGAATTCATCGACAAGTGGGCCCAAACGTTTGGCGTGCAGGCCGGCGATTTTCCCTGCGGCCGCTATTTCGGCCCGGAGGAACAGGATACGGTGACGACGTTTCTCGCGATGTTTTCCGAGCGTTATCGCCAACCACCGCGCGTGCCGTTGACGCTCGGCATGCTGGAGGAAGCGATGCGGCTCGGCCGTTGGGACAGCAATGCGATCGAGCGGGCCGCAACGCCAACCGCTCACCCGAAATAACCGGACTCGAACGGCCGTTACATCAGCACGATGTCGTATTGCTCCTGGCTCAAATTCGACTCGACCTGCAGCGACACCGGCTTGCCGATGAAGTCGATCAGCATCGCGAGATGTTGCGATTCCTCGTCGAGGAACAGGTCGATCACCTGCTGCGCGGCGATCACGCGGAATTCGCGCGGGTTGAATTGCCTCGACTCACGCAGGATCTCGCGCAGGATGTCGTAGCACACGGTACGCGACGTTTTCACCTGGCCCTTGCCCTGGCAGGTCGGGCACGGTTCGCACAGCACGTGCGCGAGCGATTCGCGCGTGCGCTTGCGTGTCATCTCGACGAGCCCGAGCTGGGAGAAGCCGTTGACCGTCACGCGCGTGCGGTCGCGCGACAGCGCCTTCTTCAGCTCGGACAACACCGCGTCGCGATGTTCGGCGTTCTCCATGTCGATGAAGTCGATGATGATGATCCCGCCGAGGTTGCGCAGCCGCAGCTGCCGCGCGATCGTGTGCGCGGCCTCGAGGTTGGTCTTGAAGATCGTGTCGTCGAAGTTGCGCGCACCGACGTAACCGCCCGTGTTCACGTCGATCGTCGTCATCGCCTCGGTCTGGTCGATCATCAGGTAGCCGCCCGACTTCAGGTCGACACGGCGCGACAGCGCGCGCTGGATCTCCGTCTCGATGTTGTACAGGTCGAACAGCGGCCGTTCGCCCGTGTAGTGATGCAGCTTCGGGCTCACGGCCGGCGTAAACTCGGCCGCAAATTCGGAGAGGCGCTGGTAGGTCTCGCGTGAATCGACCTGGATGCGCGTCGTGTCGTCGTTCGCGAAATCGCGCAGCACGCGCTGCGCGAGATCGAGATCCTGGTACAGCAGGCTCGTCGCCGGCAGCCGCTGCGCCTGCCCGACGATCGTCGCCCACGTCTTGCGCAGGTACGTGACGTCGCCGGCGAGTTCGTCGGAAGTTGCATCCTCGGCGATCGTGCGCACGATATAGCCGCCTTTCTCGTCCGGCGGGATCACGGCGGTCAGCCGTGCGCGCACGGCTTCGCGCTCGGCCTCGCTCTCGATCTTCTGCGAGATGCCGATATGCGGCTCCTGCGGCAGGTAGACGAGCGTGCGGCCCGCGATGCTGACCTGCGTCGACAGCCGGGCGCCTTTCGTGCCGATCGGATCCTTGATCACCTGGACCATCAGCGTCTGGCCCTCGAACACGGTCTTTTCGATCGGCTGGTGCGGCGTGCCCGACTGCGGCTCGCCCGCGAGGCGCGGATGCCAGATGTCGGCGACGTGCAGGAACGCCGCGCGTTCGAGGCCGATGTCGATGAATGCCGACTGCATGCCGGGCAGCACGCGCACGACCTTGCCGAGATAGATGTTGCCGACCCGCCCGCGCGACAGCGTGCGCTCGACGTGAAGCTCCTGCACCGCGCCTTGCTGGACGAGTGCGACCCGCGTTTCCTGCGGCGTGAGGTTGATCAGGATTTCTTCGTTCATGGTGGGATTCAGAAGGCGACACGCGCGGCGCGCAACAGCGCCGCGGTCTCAAAAAGGGGCAGACCCATGATACCTGAATGGGAACCGTCGATTCGCTCGATGAACTCGGCCGCGCGCCCCTGGATCGCGTACGCGCCGGCCTTGCCGAACGGCTCGCCGGTGTCGACGTAGCGGGCGAACGCGTCGCGCGATGCATTTGAAAAGCGTACCGACGAGCGCGACAGCGCGGGCGGCAGCAGTTGGCCGTCGGCATCGATCACGGCGACGGCCGTCAGCACCACGTGTTCGCGGCCCGCGAGGCGCGTGAGCATCGCGAGCGCGTCGTCGGCGTCGGCCGGCTTGCCGAGGATCGCGCCGTCGATCGTGACGGTCGTATCGGCGACCAGCACCGGCGCGGCCGGCTTGCCGCTCGCGACGAGGCGCGCACGCGCGGCCTCGGCCTTGGCGACGGTCACGCGCCGCACGTAGGCATCGGCGGCTTCGCCGGGCAGTTCGGCCTCGAGCGCTTCGGCGTCCTCGTCGGGGCGCGGCAGCAGCAGCTCGAAGCGCACGCCGATCTGCTGCAGCAGCTCCTGGCGGCGCGGGCTTTGTGAAGCGAGGTAAAGAGTCGGGAAAAGTGCGGGGGACGTGCTGGACGGCATGGTGTCGTTATCTCGGTGAGCGCGCGAGGCGCGCGTCTCGAGGACGACACGTCATGCGCGGTGGTAGGGGTGATTCTGCGTGATGCTCCACGCCCGGTAAAGCTGTTCGGCGAGCAGCACGCGCACCATCCCGTGCGGCAGCGTCATGCTCGAGATGCGCAGCAGCACGTCGGCACGCGCTTTCAGTTCCGGATCGAGCCCGTCGGCACCGCCGATCACGAACGCGACGTCGCGGCCGTCCTGCTGCCAGCCGGGCAGCGCCTGCGCGAGCTGCATCGTGGTCCAGTCGCGGCCGCGCTCGTCGAGCGCGACGAGGCGCGCGCCCTTCGGCAACGCGGCCTCGATCTTCTGCCGCTCGGCCGCCATCACGCTCTCGGCGCTGCGGCCGCCCGAACGCAGTTCGGGCTTGATCTCGCGCAACTCGATGCGCAGTTCCGGCGGCATCCGCTTTGTGTATTCGTCGAAGCCGGACGCGATCCAGCCCGGCATCTTGTGGCCGACCGCAAGAATGAAAAGCTTCATCGGGAGACGCGTAACGACTCGGGGCTCAACGGCGGCGGGCGGCCGTCTTGCGCGCCGGGCGTGCGGGCGCGACTTCTTCCTCGTCCTCGTCGCCTTCGCTGGCCGTGGCGAAGCCGTTCCCCTTGCCACCGCCGAGCTTCATCCGCACGGGCTTGTCGCCCCAGATTTCCTCGAGGTTGTAGTACTGGCGCAGCGCCGGTTGCAGGATGTGCACGACCGCGTCGCCGCAGTCGACCAGCACCCATTCGCCGGTGTCCTCGCCTTCGGAGCTGACGACGTCGCCGCCGGCTTCCTTGACCTTGTCGCGCACGTTCGACGCGAGCGCCTTGGTCTGGCGGTTGGAGGTGCCCGAAGCGACGACCACGCGGTCGAACAGTTCGGTCAGGTGGCTGGTGTTGAACACCTTGATGTCTTGCGCCTTGACGTCTTCGAGGGCGTCGACGATCACGCGCTGCAGTTTGCGAATATCCATGGATTCAGGAATGGTAGAGGCGATGTTGAAGAATATAGGCCCATACGGCGGCCGGCACATGTTCGGCCGATGCGTCGGGCATTTGCGCATGGCGAGCGATGCATTCGCGCAGGTGTGCGCGGATGTCGGTCGCGGCGATGTCGAACGAAAGGGTCGTATCGATCAGCAGGCTGCCTGCCGGCGTGGCCTTCAGCACGTCGGCGCCGGCCTGCCGCGCGGCGATTTCCCGCGCGACGTCCGGCGGCGCCGCGCCGAGCTCGAAGCCCGGGCGCGTCGACACGCAGATGTGCGCGTAGTCGAACAGCGTGCGCCAGTCGCGCCACGTGTCGAGGCGCACGAGCTGGTCGGCGCCGATCAGCAGCGACAGCGACGCGTCCGGGCCGATCCGCGCGCGCCATCGCGCGAGCGTCTCGACCGTGTAGGTCGGGCCGGCGTGCTCGATCTCGTCGGTGGCGACGGTCACGGTCACGCCCGGCAGGGACAGCGAGCCGGCGGCCGCGCGGGTCATCGCGAGCCGATGCTCGGCGGCCGACACGTCGCGCTTCTGGTACGGTTGCCCGGCGGGCAGCAGCACGAGTTCGGTCAGGCCGAGCAGCCCGGCGAACCGGCGCGCGAGCGCGAGATGGCCGTCGTGTATCGGGTCGAAAGTGCCGCCCAGCAGGCCGATACGACGCGGCAGCGGGGCGGGGCGGGCGATGGTGTCCAGAAAAACGTGTCCTGTTCTTGAGGCGGCGGGGCGCGGCGGGCTCAGACCCAGTCGCGCGGCACGAGGAATTCGCTCAGGCGCGCTTCCGGCGAGCCCGGCTCGGGTTGCCAGTTGTAGCGCCAGTTCGCGACCGGCGGCATCGACATCAGGATCGATTCGGTCCGGCCGCCGCTTTGCAGGCCGAACAGCGTGCCGCGGTCGAACACGAGGTTGAATTCGACGTAGCGGCCGCGCCGGTAAGCCTGGAAGTCGCGCTCGCGCTCGCCGTACGGCAGCGCGACACGACGCTCGACGATCGGCAGGTACGCGTTCAGGAACGCGTCGCCGACGCTTTGCATCATCTCAAACGAGCGTTCGAATCCGGGCTCGGAGAAATCGTCGAAGAATATCCCGCCGACGCCGCGCGTCTCGTTGCGGTGCTTCAGGAAGAAATACTCGTCGCACCACGTCTTGAAACGCGGATAGAGCTCGGCGCCGAACGGCTCGAGCGCGTCCTTGCAGGTCTGGTGGAAATGCCGCGCGTCGTCCTCGAACGGATAAACCGGTGTCAGATCCATCCCGCCGCCGAACCAGAAGACCGGCGCCTCGCCGGGCTTCGTCGCGATCAGCATCCGCACGTTCATGTGCACGGTCGGGCAGTACGGATTGCGCGGGTGCAGCACCAGCGACACGCCGAGCGCCTCGAAGCCGCGGCCGGCCAGCTGCGGACGCGCGGCGCTCGCCGACGGCGGCAGCGCGTCGCCCGCGACGTCGGAAAAACCGATCCCCGCGCGCTCGAACACGCGGCCGCCTTCGAGAATCCGCGTGCAGCCGCCGCCGCGCAGGCGCTCTTGCGGCCCGCGCTGCCACGCATCGGTCGCGAGCGGCGTGCCGTCGAGCGCGCCGAGCGCGTCGGCGATGCGTGTCTGCAGGCCCTGAAGGTACGTGCGCACGCGCGTCACGTCGTAGGTCGAATCGGTCATGTCTGGACTGGGTGCCCCCGTGCGAAGCGGGGGCCGTAAAAAAGGCATCTGCCGGGCATTCTATCGAACCCCGGCAGAGGAGCCGCCGCCGCGCGCGGGCGGGGCGGCGGTTGCAACGTTACGCGCTCTTGCGGTTGAGCGCGCGGAAGCCGATGTCGCGGCGGTACTGCATGCCTTCGAAATTGATCTGGTTGATCGTGTCGTACGCATGCTGCTGCGCTTCGCGCACCGAATCGGCGAGGCCGACCACGCACAGCACGCGGCCGCCGGACGTCGTCAGCTTGTCGCCGTCGAGCGTCGTGCCCGCATGGAACGTGACCGCCTGTTCGGTCTCGGCCGGGATCCCGTTGATGCGGTCGCCCTTGCGCGGCGCGTCCGGATAACCGTGCGCGGCCAACACGACGCCGAGCGCGGTGCGGCGGTCCCAGTCGAGCTCGACCGTGTCGAGCGTGCCCGCGATCGCCTGCTCGACGACCTTCGAGAAATCGCTCTTCAGGCGCGCCATGATCGGCTGCGTTTCCGGGTCGCCCATCCGGCAGTTGAACTCGAGCGTGCGCGGATTGCCTTCCTTGTCGATCATCAGGCCCGCGTACAGGAAGCCCGTGAAGCGGATGCCGTCCTTCTCCATCCCGCGCACGGTCGGCATGATGATCTCGCGCATCACGCGTGCGTGCATCTGCGGCGTGACGATCGGCGCGGGCGAATACGCGCCCATGCCGCCGGTGTTCGGGCCGCGATCCTCGTCGAGCAGGCGCTTGTGGTCCTGGCTCGAAGCCAGCGCCAGTGCGTGCTTGCCGTCGACCATCACGATGAAGCTGGCTTCCTCGCCGTCGAGGAATTCCTCGATCACGACGCGCGCGCCGGCGTCGCCGAGCTTGTTGCCCGACAGCATCATGTCGACGGCCTGATGCGCTTCTTCCAGCGTCATCGCGACGACGACACCCTTGCCGGCCGCGAGGCCGTCGGCCTTCACGACGATCGGCGCACCCTTCGCGTCGATGTACGCGTGCGCGGCGGCCACGTCGGAGAACGTTTCGTACTCGGCGGTCGGGATGCCGTGGCGCTTCATGAACGCCTTCGCGAAATCCTTCGAGCTCTCGAGCTGCGCGGCTTCGCGGGTCGGGCCGAAGACCTTCAGGCCGCGTGCGCGGAACAGGTTGACGATGCCGGCCGCGAGCGGCGCTTCCGGCCCGACGAGCGTGAACGCGACGCCTTCGCTTTCCGCGAAATCGGCGAGTTCGTCGAGCGCCGTGATGTCGACGTTCTTCAGACGCTCGTCCTGTGCCGTGCCGCCATTGCCGGGCGCGACATAGACCATCTGGACGCGCGGCGACTGCGCGAGCTTCCACGCCAGCGCATGTTCGCGGCCGCCGGAACCGACGACGAGTAGTTTCATGGGATTCCCCGCAGACTAGAAAACAGGGCGGCCGGCACGCTCAGGCGCGCCGGCCGCGGATTCGATCGGGCCGCCGCCGCAACAGGTGCGCGGCGGCCGGCATCTCATTCCTCGACGATGACGGCGTTCGTATACACGTCCTGCACGTCGTCGAGGTTCTCGAGCGCGTCCAGGAGCTTCTGCATCTTCGCCGCGTCGTCGCCGGTGAATTCGACTTCGTTCTGCGGCTTCATCGTCACTTCGGCGAGTTCGGCCTTGAAGCCCGCGGCTTCGAGCGCGTCCTTCACCGCCGAGAATGCCTGCCAGTCGCACAGCACTTCGATCGAGCCGTCGTCGTTCGTGTTCACGTCGTTCGCGCCGGCTTCGAGCGCGGCTTCCATCAGCGCGTCTTCCGACGTGCCGGGCGCGAACAGGAACTGGCCGACGTGATCGAACATGAACGCGACCGAGCCGTCGGTGCCCATGTTGCCGCCGAACTTCGAGAACGCGTGGCGGACTTCCGCGACCGTGCGGGTGCGGTTGTCGGTCAGCGTGTCGACGATGATCGCCGCGCCGCTGATGCCGTAGCCTTCGTAACGGATTTCCTCGTAGTTCGCGCCGTCCGCGCCGCCGACGCCGCGATCGATCGCGCGCTTGACGTTGTCCTTCGGCATGTTCGCGTCGGCCGCCTTGTCGACCGCGAGACGCAGGCGCGGGTTCGAGTTGACGTCGCCGCCGCCGAGGCGCGCCGCGACCTGGATTTCCTTGATCAGGCGGGTCCAGATCTTGCCGCGCTTCGCGTCGGCCGCTGCCTTCTTATGCTTGATGTTGGCCCATTTCGAATGACCAGCCATACCTTTCTCCGTGCCCGGGCGCGCAGCGCGGGCGATTGTTTCAATGTGTCGTTGAGTCGGCGGCCGTGTCGGCGGGCATGAAGCCGCGGGGGCCGCGCGTGTCGAGTGGATCGAGATTTTATCACGCGGCGACCGCCGGATCGGGGCCGCCGCGCATGGCCGAACGGCCGGGTGGGCGGCCGCGGACCGGGCCGCGCGCAACGCGGCCGTGCCGGGGCTCAGTTCTTGGTGCCGAACAGGCGGTCGCCCGCGTCGCCCAGGCCCGGCACGATGTACGCGTGCTCGTTCAGGTGCGAATCGAGCGACGCGACGAACAGCTTCACGTCGGGGTGCGCGTCCTGGAACACCTGCACGCCTTCGGGCGCGGCCACCAGCGCGACGAACATGATGTTCGCGGCCGGCACGTTGCGGCGTTTCAGCACGTCGACCGCGTGCACCGCCGAGTAGCCGGTCGCGACCATCGGGTCGCACAGGATGAAGATGCGGTCTTCCAGATCCGGCAGGCGCACCAGGTATTCGACCGGGCGGTGGTCGTCGGCGCGGTACACGCCGATATGGCCGACGCGCGCGGACGGCACCAGGTCGAGCAGGCCGTCCGACATCCCGATGCCCGCGCGCAGCACCGGCACGATCGCCAGTTTCTTGCCCGCGATCACCGGCGCGTCGACCTCGACGAGCGGGGTTTCGACCCGCTTGGTGGTAATCGGCAGGTTGCGGGTGATCTCGTAACCCATCAGCAGCGTGATTTCGCGCAGCAGCTCGCGGAACGTGCGCGTGGACGTGTCCTTGTCGCGCATGTGCGTGAGCTTGTGCTGGATCAGCGGGTGATCGGTGATGAAGAGATTCGGGAAACGGCTGTCCTGTTTCATGACGGGGGGGCGCCTTGGCGGCAAAAGAGGATCGGGGGCGGGGGCGGGCGCAAGCCGGCCGCGCGCTTATGTCCGCAATTTTACCAAGGCGCGCCGCATGATCCGGATAATATCGACGTCTCACGACAATCCGCGCGCCTGCGCCCGCCCGTTCGCCTGCCTGGCCCGCCCGTGGTCCGGGCGCCGAAGCGACCGGGCCGCGCCGGCGCGTGTCGCCACCAAGGAATCGACGATGGATCTCGGCATCGAAGGAAAGACCGCGCTCGTGTGCGCGGCAAGCAAGGGGCTCGGTCGCGGCTGCGCGGAAGCGCTGGCCGCGGAGGGCGTGAACCTCGTGATCGTCGCGCGCACGCGCGACACGCTGGAGGAAGCCGCGGAGGAGATCCGCGCCGGCGCGAACGTGTCGGTGACCGCGGTCGCCTGCGACATCACGACGCCGGACGGGCGCGCCGCCGCGCTCGCCGCGTGCCCGCAGCCGGACATTCTCGTGACGAATGCGGGCGGCCCGCCGCCCGGCGACTTCCGCGACTTCTCGCACGACGACTGGATCCGTGCGCTCGAATCGAACATGCTGACGCCGATCGAGCTGATCCGCGCGACCGTCGACGGGATGATCGCGCGCCGCTTCGGCCGGATCGTCAACATCACCAGTTCGGCCGTGAAGGCGCCGATCGACGTGCTCGCGCTGTCGAACGGCGCGCGCTCGGGGCTGACCGGCTTCGTCGCGGGGCTGTCGCGCAAGGTCGCGGGGCAGGGCGTGACGATCAACAACCTGCTGCCGGGCCTGTTCGACACCGACCGGATCGCGACCACGCTCACCGCGTCGGCGAAGGCGCAGGGCGTGACGGTCGACGAGATGCGCGCGCGGCGCACGAAGGAGATCCCGGCCGGCCGCCTCGGCACGCGCCAAGAGTTCGGCGCGGCGTGCGCGTTCCTGTGCAGCGTGCATGCCGGCTACATCACCGGGCAGAACTGGCTGCTCGACGGCGGCGCGTATCCGGGCACGTTCTGACGCGCGCGTCCCGAATCACGATCACGACAACAACTGAACGACGAAGGAACCGGAGATGAGCAAACCCCGCATCGCATTGATTGCGCACGACGCGAAGAAGGACGAGATCGTCGCGCTCGCGGGCGAATACCGCGCGACGCTCGCGCAATGCCGGCTGGTCGCGACCGGCACGACGGGCGGCCGCATCGCGGACGCGCACGGGCTGGAGGTCGAGCGCAAGCTGTCGGGGCCGCTCGGCGGCGACCTGCAGATCGGCGCGGAACTGGCGGACGGCCGCGTGGACATCGTCGTGTTCCTGCGCGACCCGATGACCGCGCAGCCGCACGATCCCGACATCACCGCGCTCGTGCGCGCGTGCGACGTGCACGACGTGCCGGTCGCGACCAACGTCGCGACGGCGCGGATGCTGCTCGACGATCTGGCGCGGAACATGCAGGACGTTTGCTAGGCGGGGGGGCGGGCGCGATTGTCGTTGTCCGGCGTCGCCATGTTCGGCCACTACGGCAGGGTGACGCCGCGCGTCAAGGAGAGCGGTGTGGGTGACGCAGAATCCGGATACCACCGATTACCGTAGCGGCCAAAACCACATTTCGGATGCCGTCCAGTAGCAGTCTGAAGCACAGATGGCTCGGGCACCGTCGATCAGGTCGATATGCCCGCCACGCCCGTTCATGTATCCCGGAATGTTCCAGAAGGCCGCCATGCCCTTTCTGGAGGCGATGCCGGTCACGGCGTCGTCGCGCCGAAACACTTCGGCTTTGCCGAAATACGCCGGCTCGGCCAGCATCTTGGCCAGCTGGCTTGCCCCGCCTCGATTCGGCGCCCACGGTGCGGCCCTTTCTGAATGACCAGTCCGCCGCGCAACGTTATTCCGCTTTTGACAAGTGCCACGCTGATCCGGATGGCGCACGTATTCGCATACGACGGATTCTGGATCAGGTCTTGCCAGCCCAATTCCTGAAAAAGCGCTTCCCTCGAAGCGGTCTTGTTGCCTGGATAGTGGCTGCTCAGTATGGAGAACGGTGGTTTCAAGCGAGCGTTCCTCGGTTAGCGGCAAGGGAATTTTTGTCGTAAGGCGTGGGCAACCAACCTCGCTGCGCTTGCCTTCAGTGCGTCCCTCGGCAGTTGGCGGAGCGCGGCGAGCACTTCCGAATCGATTTCTCCCGGTTTGACGCGACCGTTGTCGCACCACGCCTTGCCCTCGGTCGCATCGGCGACCCCGGCCAGATACCCGGCCATCGCGTGGCGTTCGGCGTCGGCGTATGGACTGTTGTCCGATCGACTCACGCCGTCGAGTAGCCGGGTGCCGTCGACACGAGGAACCGCAGCCCCGGTTGCGCTGCCAATACTCGCTGACAACGACGCGACAACAAGCAAGTTCTGGACAAGAAAGCGTTTCATGGCGTGGGTTGGGCGAATTGGGCAAAGGGCAAAATAGCGCGCTCGTCATCTCATAAATGTGCGTGGCATGAATTCGAATTGCCGGCCGACCCGTGTCGATGTCGTCGGTTCCGGGAGCGCAGTACGACAACGCGGCACGAGAGACGCGTCTCGCACGGGCGCAAGGCCAAATTCGCAGTGCGGCCAACCTCGGTCAACGCGAACGGAGCGGAAATCCGTACGACCCAAAGGTCTTGATATGAACGTGACCAAGTGTGACCACGGCCCATACAATCCATTTCCCGCGAAAACCCTACCGATGTGAAGGGATTGCGACGACGCGCTGCGTGACTGGGCACGACGCGCGAGAATCCTCCGCTACGACCCGTGTTCACGTGCATCGCTGCAGACGCAATGTCGATGCATTCGCCGAACCGGATTTCCAGATTCCAGACAGAAGAGGAGCGAAACGATGCCTAAAGCAATCCGATACGACCAGCCGGGCGGCCCGGACGTGATGAAGTGGGTCGATGTCGAGGTCGGCGAGCCGAAGGCGGGTGAAGTCCGCATTCGGCAGCACGCGGTCGGGCTCAACTACATCGACGTGTATTTCCGCACCGGTCTTTATCCGCAGCCGCTGCCCGGCGGCCTCGGGATGGAGGCGGCGGGCGAGGTGACGGCCGTCGGCGAAGGCGTGACCGCGCTCAAGGCGGGCGACCGCGTCGCGTACGTCGGGCAGCCGCCGGGCGCGTATGCGCAGGAGCGCGTGATGCCGGCCGAGCGGCTCGTGAAGCTTCCGGACGGCATCAGCTACGACGACGCGGCGTCGGTGATGCTGCAGGGCCTGACCGCGCACTACCTGCTGCGCCGCACGTACCCGGTGAAGGCCGGCGACACGATCCTGATCCACGCGGCGGCCGGCGGCGTCGGCCTGCTGGTGTGCCAATGGGCGAAGGCGCTCGGCGCGACCGTGATCGGCACGGTCGGCTCCGACGAGAAAGCCGCGCTCGCGAAGGCGCACGGTTGCGACCATCCGATCGTCTATACACGCGAGAACTTCACGCAGCGCGTGAAGGAAATCACGAACGGCGCCGGCGTGCCCGTTGTCTACGACTCGATCGGCAAGGACACCTACATCGGCTCGCTCGACTGCCTCGCGCCGCTCGGCTACTTCGTCAGCTTCGGCAACGCGTCGGGCCCGCTGCCGGCAATCGATTCGAAGGAGTTCTCGTCGCGCGGCTCGCTGTTCTTCACGCGGCCGACGCTGTTCTCGTACATCGCGAAGCGCGCCGATCTCGAATCCGCGGCCGCCGAGCTGTTCGACGTGATCCTGTCGGGCAAGGTGAAAACCAGCATCAACCAGCGCTATCCGCTCGCGGAAGTCGGGCGCGCGCATGAAGATCTCGAAGCACGCAAGACCACCGGCTCGACGATCCTCGTTCCCTGATACATCCCTTCGTGCCGGCATCATGTCGGCACGCCCTCGCGGCGGGCGGCACCGGCGTGCCGCCCGTCCTGTCTCCCGTCCTGCCCGTCGTTCCGCCCACCGTTCCCCGCCGCCCGCGTTTACACGTTTTTTATACCCGCCCCGATACCTTTGACCCGTCCTTTACGTACGTTCCCATAAGGTTCTAGTCGTCTGATTTCGACGATGGAGAACACAAAAATGGATGGGGTTTTCATCGGCGCACTGGTGCTCTTCACCGCGCTGATCCTCGGTTTGGTTGCCGGTTGCGACAAGCTCGTGCAATACGGTCGCGGGGGGCGAGCATGACCTGGATGCTCTGGCTGGCGGGTGCCTCGACGGCCCTGCTGTTCGCGTATCTCGTCTTTGCGCTGCTGCGCGCGGAGGACATCGAATGAACGCGAACAACCTGTTTCAGATACTGCTCTTCGTCGTCGTGCTGCTGGCGGCGGCCGTGCCGGTCGCGCGCTACCTGTCCGCGGTGATGGACGGCAGTTCGCGCGTCGTGCGCGTGTTCGGGCCGCTCGAGCGCGCGCTGTACCGCATTGCAGGCGTCGATGCCGGCAGCGAAATGAACTGGAAGCAGTACGCGATCGCGACGATCGCGTTCAACGCGCTCGGCGCGCTGTTCCTCTACGGCCTGCTGCGCCTGCAGGGCTTCCTGCCCGGCAACCCGCAGCAATTCGGCGCGATGACGGTCGACGGCGCGTTCAACACGGCCGTCAGCTTCGTCACCAACACGAACTGGCAGGACTACACGCCCGAGCAGACCGTCAGCTACCTGACGCAGATGCTCGGCCTGACCGTGCAGAACTTCCTGTCGGCGGCAACCGGCATCGTCGTCGTGATCGCGCTGATCCGCGGCTTCGCGCGTCATACCGCGCAGACCATCGGCAACTTCTGGGTCGACCTCACGCGCGTGACGATGTACGTGCTCGTGCCGATGTCGATGATCGTCGCCGCGCTGCTGATGAGCCAGGGCGTGATCCAGAACATGAAGGCGTACCAGGACGTGCCGGTGCTGCAGGCGAGCACCTATGCGGCGCCGAAGCTCGACGCGCAGGGCAATCCGGTGAAGGACGACAAGGGCAACGCGGTCACGGTGCCGACCCCGCTCACGAAGCAGACGCTCGCGATGGGCCCGGTCGCGTCGCAGGAAGCGATCAAGATGCTCGGCACCAACGGCGGCGGCTTCTTCAACGCGAACTCCGCGCATCCGTACGAGAACCCGACACCGTTCGCGAACTTCCTGCAGATCTTCTCGATCCTGATCATCCCGGCCGCGCTGTGTCTCGTGTTCGGCCGGATGATCGGCGACCGCCGGCAGGGCATCGCGGTGCTCGCGGCGATGACGGTCGCGTTCGTGCTCGCGATCGGCGTCGAGGTGAGCGCCGAGCAGGGCGGCAACCCGACGCTCGCCGCGCTGCACGTCGACCAGTCGACGGGCGCGCTGCAGCCGGGCGGCAACATGGAAGGCAAGGAAACGCGCTTCGGGATCGCGCAGACCGGCATCTTCACGGTCGCGACGACGGCCGCGTCGTGCGGCGCGGTCGACACGATGCACGATTCGCTGACGCCGCTCGGCGGCCTCGTGCCGATGCTGCTGATGCAGCTCGGCGAGGTGATCTACGGCGGGGTCGGCTCGGGTCTCTACGGGATGCTCGTGTTCGCGCTGCTCGCGGTGTTCGTCGCCGGCCTGATGATCGGCCGCACGCCGGAATACGTCGGCAAGAAGATCGAGGCGTACGAGATGAAGATGGTGTCGATCGTCGTGCTGCTCACGCCGCTGCTCGTGCTGGTCGGCACGTCGATCGCCGTGCTCGCCGACGCAGGCAAGGCCGGCATCGCGAACCCGGGGCCGCACGGTTTCTCGGAAATCCTCTACGCGTTCAGCTCGGCGGCCAACAACAACGGCAGCGCGTTCGCGGGCCTGACGGTCGGCACGCCGTTCTACAACTGGATGACCGCGATCGCGATGTGGTTCGGCCGCTTCGGCACGATCGTGCCGGTGCTGGCGATCGCCGGCTCGCTGGCCGCGAAGAAGCGCATCGCGGTGACGAGCGGCACGCTGCCGACGCACGGTCCGCTGTTCGTCGTGCTGCTGCTCGGCACGGTGCTGCTGGTGGGCGCGCTGACCTACGTGCCGGCGCTCGCGCTCGGCCCGGGCGTCGAGCACCTGATGATGTGGCTGGGCGCATGACGCGCGGCGACACGTTGAAAAGACTCAAGAGATTGAAGAGATCGCAATGACTCAACATTCCGCAACACGGTCCATGTTCGATCCGGCGCTGCTGCGCCCGGCGATCGTGGACTCGTTCAAGAAACTCACGCCGCGCACGCAGTTCCGCAACCCGGTGATGTTCTGCGTGTACGTCGGCAGCATCCTGACCACGATCCTGTGGATCGCGGCGCTCGCCGGCCAGGCCGAGGCGCCCGCGGGCTTCATCCTCGCGATCGCGCTGTGGCTGTGGTTCACCGTGCTGTTCGCGAACTTCGCCGAGGCGCTCGCCGAAGGGCGCTCGAAGGCGCAGGCCGCGTCGCTGCGCAGTGCGAAGAAGGATGTGATGGCGAAGAAGCTCAACGAGCCGCATCCGAAGTCGCCGATCCGCATCACGACCGCGAGCGACCTGCGCCGTGGCGACGTCGTGCTGGTCGAGGCCGGCGACGTGATCCCGGCCGACGGCGAGGTGGTCGACGGTGTCGCGTCGGTCGACGAATCGGCGATCACCGGCGAATCCGCGCCGGTGATCCGCGAATCGGGCGGCGACTTCTCGTCCGTGACGGGCGGCACGCGCGTGCTGTCCGACTGGATCGTCGTCAAGGTCACCGCGAACCCCGGCGAGGCGTTCCTCGACCGGATGATCGCGATGGTCGAAGGCGCGAAGCGCAAGAAGACGCCGAACGAGATCGCGCTGACGATCCTGCTCGTCGCGCTGACGATCGTGATGCTGCTGGCAACGGCCACGCTGCTGCCGTTCTCGATGTTCTCGGTCGAGGCGATGAAGGCCGGCCACGTCGTGACGATCACCGCGCTCGTCGCACTGCTCGTGTGCCTGATCCCAACGACGATCGGCGGGCTGCTTTCCGCGATCGGCGTGGCCGGGATGAGCCGGATGATGCAGGCGAACGTGATCGCGACGTCGGGCCGCGCGGTCGAAGCGGCCGGCGACGTCGACGTGCTGCTGCTCGACAAGACCGGCACGATCACGCTCGGCAACCGCCAGGCATCGATGTTCGTGCCGGCGCCGGGCGTGACCGAGGAAGCGCTGGCCGATGCCGCGCAGCTGTCGTCGCTCGCCGACGAAACGCCGGAAGGCCGCAGCATCGTGGTCCTGGCCAAGGAACGTTTCAACATTCGCCAGCGCGACATGGCGCAGCTGCACGCGACGTTCATCGGCTTTTCCGCACAGACGCGCATGAGCGGCGTCGATCTCCCGGGTCGCGAAATCCGCAAGGGCGCGGCCGACGCGATCCGCCGCTACGTCGAGACGCACGGCAGCCGCTTTCCGGAAGAAGTGCGCCGCGCGGTCGACGAAGTCGCGCGCCGCGGCAGCACGCCGCTCGTCGTGGCCGACCTGCATGAAGGGGCGGCGCGCGTGCTCGGCGTGATCGAGCTGAAGGACATCGTGAAGGGCGGCATCAAGGAGCGCTTCGCGGAGCTGCGCAAGATGGGCATCAAGACCGTGATGGTGACGGGCGACAACCGGCTGACGGCCGCGGCGATCGCGGCGGAAGCGGGCGTCGACGATTTCCTCGCGGAAGCGACGCCGGAAACCAAGCTCGCGACGATCCGCGAGCACCAGGCGGCCGGCCGCCTCGTCGCGATGACGGGCGACGGCACCAACGACGCACCGGCGCTCGCGCAGGCCGACGTTGCCGTGGCGATGAACACCGGTACGCAGGCCGCGAAGGAAGCGGGCAACATGGTCGACCTCGACTCGAACCCGACGAAGCTGATCGAGATCGTCGAGATCGGCAAGCAGATGCTGATGACGCGCGGCTCGCTGACGACCTTCTCGATCGCGAATGACATCGCGAAGTACTTCGCGATCATCCCGGCCGCGTTCGTGACGACGTACCCGCAACTGCGCGTGCTCGACATCATGCACCTGACGTCGCCGGCCTCCGCGATCCTGTCGGCGGTGATCTTCAACGCGCTGATCATCGTCGCGCTGATCCCGCTCGCGCTGAAGGGCGTCACGTACCGGCCGCTCGGCGCCGCGTCGCTCCTGCGCCGCAACCTGCTGGTGTACGGCCTCGGCGGCGTGCTGCTGCCGTTCCCGTTCATCAAGCTGATCGACATGACGCTCGCTGCACTCGGCTGGGCCTGAACCGGCCGCCATTGAAGGAAACATCATGAAAACGTTGATTCGCCCGCTCGTCGTGCTCTTCGTCGTCCTGACCGCCGTGACGGGCCTCGCTTACCCGGCCGTGATGACCGTCTTCGGCCAGGCCGTGTTCCCGTCGCAGGCGAACGGCAGCCTGATCGAGAAGGACGGCAAGCCGGTCGGCTCCGCGCTGATCGGCCAGTCGTTCGATGCGCCGAAGTACTTCTGGGGCCGGCTGTCGGCCACCGCGCCGATGCCGTACAACGCGACCGGCTCCGGCGGCTCGAACCTCGGCCCGCTGAACCCGTCGCTCGCCGACCAGGTGAAGGGGCGCATCGCCGCGCTGCGCGACGCGGGCACCGACATGTCGAAACCCGTGCCGGTCGACCTCGTGACGGCGTCGGCGAGCGGCCTCGATCCGGAGATCACGCCGGCCGCCGCCGCGTACCAGGTCGAGCGCGTCGCGAAGGCGCGCAACCTGGCGCCCGATGCGGTCGCGCAACTGGTCGCCGCGAACACGACGGGCCGCCAGTTCGGCGTGCTCGGCGAGGCGCGCGTGAACGTGCTGAAGCTGAACCTCGCGCTCGACGCGGCGCAGGCCGCGCACTGAGCGCGTCCGGCAACTGGCGCCCGGCGCGGTCAGCCCCGCGCCGGGCGCGCCTTTTCCCGACGGCGCGTGCGCCGTCTTTGCCTTTTGCGGCGATTTGGAACAACAATGCTCGTACTCGCGCGCATCCGGGCGCTCCGCCTTTCTGACGCATGAATCGTCCCGATCCAGACCAACTCCTCGACAAGCTGCAACGTGACGAAGAAAAGCAGCGGCGCGGCCAGCTCAAGATCTTCTTCGGCGCATCGGCCGGTGTCGGCAAGACCTACGCGATGCTGCAGGCCGCGCGCCAGCGCCTGCAGGAAGGCGTCGACGTCGTCGTCGGCATCGTCGAGACCCACGGGCGCAGCGAGACCGCCGCACTGCTCGACGGTCTCGACGTGCTGCCGCTCGCGCGTTTCGACTACCGCGGCCGCACGCTCGCCGAATTCGATCTCGACGGCGCACTCGCGCGCCAGCCGCAACTGATCCTCGTCGACGAACTCGCGCATTCGAACGTACAGGGCGCACGGCACCTGAAGCGCTGGCAGGATGTGTACGAACTGCTCGACGCGGGCATCGACGTCTATACGACCGTCAACGTCCAGCACCTCGAAAGCCTGAACGACGTGGTCGGCGCGATCACCGGCATCCGCGTGTGGGAGACGGTGCCCGACCGCGTATTCGACGCGGCCGACGAAGTCACGCTCGTCGACCTGCCGGCCGAGGAACTGCTCGAGCGGATGCGCGACGGCAAGGTCTATCTCGCGCAGCAGGCCGAGCGCGCGGTGCGCAACTTCTTCCGCAAGGGCAACCTGATCGCGCTGCGCGAACTGGCGTTGCGGCGCACGGCCGATCGCGTCGACGCGCAGATGCGCGAATACCGCGCCGACCGCTCGATCCAGCGCATCTGGCAGGCGCGCGAACGGCTGCTCGTATGCGTCGGGCCGGGCCCCGAGGCGCCGACGCTCGTGCGCGCGGCCGCGCGGCTCGCCGCGAGCCTGAAGGCCGACTGGATCGCCGTTTATGTGGAGACGCCGCGGCTGCAGCGGCTGCCCGACGCGCGGCGGCAGCGCACGCTAGACGCGCTGAAGCTCGCCGCCGAACTCGGCGCGGAGACGGCCACGCTCGCGGGGGCCGACGCGGTCGCCGCGCTGATCGGCTATGCGAAGGTGCGCAACGTGTCGAAGATCGTCGCGGGCGGCTCGCCGAAGGTCGGGCTCGTGCGCCGCTTCGCGCGGCCGTTCGGCGAACAGCTCGCCGAACGCGCGGGCGACGTCGACCTGATGCTGATCCGTGCGTCCGCGAGCGACGAGGCGCGTGCCGCGCCGCTCGACGCGCGTGCGCGCGACTGGCGCGATGCGTTCGCGCAGTTCGGCACGCATCGCTCGCCGCCGCGGCACTACGCGTATGCGGCCGCGATCTGCGCGGCGATCACGGTCGTCGCGAGCCTCGTGTCCGAGCGGCTCGACCTCACGAACCTCGTGATGCTGTACCTGCTCGGCGTCGTGTTCTCGGCCGTGCGGCTCGGGCGCGGCCCGGGCGTGCTGCAGTCGTTCCTGTCGGTGGCCGCGTTCGATTTCTTCTTCGTGCCGCCGCGCATGTCGTTCTCGGTCAGCGACACGCAGTACCTGCTGACCTTCTTCGGGATGCTGCTGACGTCGCTCGTGATCAGCCACCTGACGTCGACGCTGACGCGCCAGGCGAGCGTCGCGCAGCGCCGCGAGCGCCGCACCGGCGCGATCTACGCGATGGCGCGCGAGCTGGGCGCGGCGCTGACGACCGAGCAGATCGTCGAGATCGGCAGCCGCCACGTGGGCGAGGTGTTCCGCGCGCGCGTCGCGTTCCTGCTGCCCGACAGCGCGGACAAGGTGCGGCAGAAGATCGAGGAGCCCGACGCGGCCGTCACGCTGACGGGCGCCGACCTCGACAGCGACGTCGGCCAGTGGGTGTACGACCAGCAGAAGCCGGCCGGTCGCGGCACGGATACCTTGCCCGCGACGGTCGCACTGTACCTGCCGCTGAAGGCGCCGATGCGCACGCGCGGCGTGCTCGCGGTCGCGTCACGCGAACCGCGCGAACTCGAGGTGCCCGAGCAGCAGCGGATGCTCGACGCATTCGCCGCGCAGATCGCACTCGCGCTCGAACGCGTGCACTACGTCGAGATCGCGCGCGACGCGCTCGTCAACATGGAATCCGAGCGGCTGCGCAACTCGCTGCTGTCGGCGATCTCGCACGACCTGCGTACGCCGCTCACGACGATCGTCGGGTTCTCGTCGATGCTCGCGAACGGACGCGCGGCCGCACAGGGCGGCGACGCCGCGGCGGCCGAGCGCTTCGCGCAGCGCGAGGGCGAACTCGTCGATGCGATTCACGACGAGGCGCTGCGGATGACGGGCATCGTCACGAACCTGCTCGACATGGCGCGGCTGCAGGCCGGCAGCCTGCAGCTCAAGCGCCAGTGGTCGCTGCTCGAGGAAACCGTCGGCGCGGCGCTCGCCGCGTGCAAGCGCGTGCTGTCGCGCCATCCCGCGCGCGTCGTGCTGCCGGCCGACCTGCCGCTCCTGCAGATGGACGCGGTGCTGATGGAACGCCTGTTCACCAACCTGTTCGAGAACGCGGCGAAGTACACGCCGCCCGATACGCCGCTCGAGATCGGCGCCGAGCGCGTGACCGACGACGGGCTGCCGTTCGTGCGCGTACATGTCGACGATCACGGCCCGGGCCTGCCGGCCGGCATGGAAACGCGGATCTTCGACAAGTTCACGCGCGGCGAGAAGGAATCGGCGACGCCGGGCATCGGGCTCGGCCTCGCGATCTGCCGCGCGATCGTCGAGGCGCACGGCGGTAAAATCGGCGCGCTCAACCGCACCGCGCCCGACGGCCACGTGACGGGCGCGCGCTTCTGGTTCACGCTGCCGGTCGAGACGCCGCCGGCCGCGCCTGCCGTATCCGACGACGAACCCGATGTGCCGGGTGCGTCGTCCCCATCCGAGTCATTGCCAGACCATGAGTGAACCCAGCCTGACCGTCGTCCTGATCGAGGACGAAAAGCAGATCCGCCGTTTCGTGCGCGCCGCGCTCGAGGAGGAGGACATCGCGGTGTTCGAGGCCGAGACGGGCAAGCAGGGGCTGATCGACGCGGCGACGCGCAAGCCCGATCTCGTGATCGTCGACCTGGGCCTGCCCGATACCGACGGCCTCGACGTGATCCGCGAACTGCGCGGCTGGTCCGAGGTGCCGGTGATCGTGCTGTCCGCGCGCACACAGGAGGAAGAGAAGGTCGCGGCGCTCGATGCGGGCGCCGACGATTACCTGACCAAGCCGTTCGGCGTGTCCGAACTGCGCGCGCGGATCCGCGCGCAACTGCGCCGGCGCAACCAGGGCGGCGCGAACGAGTCGCCGAAGGTGAGCTTCGGCACCGTGACGGTCGATCTTGCGCTGCGCCAGGTGTGGCGCGACGGGGAGATCGTGCACCTGACGCCGCTCGAGTACCGGTTGCTCGCCACGCTCGTGCGTCACGCGGGGCGCGTGCTCACGCACCGGCAGCTGCTGCGCGACGTGTGGGGGCCGTCGCACGTCGAAAGCCACCACTACCTGCGCATCTACATGGCGCACCTGCGCCAGAAGCTCGAGCGCGACCCGGCGCAGCCCGAGTACATCGTCACCGAGACGGGCGTCGGATACCGGCTCGTCGGCGCCGCATGACGGGCCCGGCCGGGCCGCGGCGGCGCACGTGCGCGTGACGTCGCGCGCCGGCAGGGTTGCGTCGGCGCGACAGTCCCGCGGCCGACGCGCGCGTTGCACACCCGGCGCTCAATCCCCGTTATCCTGACCGCTCCGCGAACGAAAACGAGGAGCGTGCAATGTCCGTCCGTCTGGTCGTCATCTGTGCGCTGGCGCTTGCCGCGTCTGGCGCGTTCGCCCAACCGCTGCCGCCCGGGCAGCAACCGTCGTCGTCCCAGCAGGCGATGGCCAATCCCGCATCGGTCAATTGCACCAAGCTCGGCGGCCACCACACGGTGCGCAACCTGTCGAGCGGGCAGGTCGGCATGTGCGTGTTCAAGGACGGCCGCGTGTGCGAGGAGTGGGCGCTGTACCGCGACGACCGCTGCGTCGGCGGCGCCACGCCGAAGCGCGTCTCGAACTGACCGGGCCCGCCCGGTCGCGCCCCCGGTCGGCCGCCGGCGAATCCGTAAGCATCTTGTTATACTCGGCGCCGCCCGGGGACGACCCCGGGACATTCGCTTCAACGGGGACGGCCCCATCCGATACGGAGTACGTCGGGATGGCGTGGGTATGGTTGTTGATTGCCGGTTTGCTGGAAGTGGCCTGGGCGGCCGGCCTGAAATCGTCGGACGGCTTCACGAAGCTCGGTCCGTCGGTGTTTACGATCGTGACGGCGCTGGCCAGCTTCGGGCTGCTCGCGGTCGCGATGCGCCAGTTGCCGCTCGGCACCGCATACGCGGTGTGGACGGGCATCGGCGCGGTCGGCGCGTTCGTGTTCGGCATCGTGATGATGGGCGAGGCGCTGACCGTCGCGCGTGTCGCGAGTGCCGCGCTGATCGTCGCGGGGCTGATCGGCCTCAAGCTGTCGTCGGCGGCCTGACGACTGCATCCGGGTGCGTCCGCGCCCGGGTGCCGCGCGGCGGAATTGCGCCGGCCGGCCGGCCGGCCTGTCTATAATGGAACGCATTCGGGCCTGAATACCGTCGTGCTTCTCGTGGCACGCGGTGCCGGTCGCCACGCGCCGCGCGGCCGGTCTGTCCGACCCGATCCGGTCAATCGGCAAAGCGCACGGAAAGTGCAAGGAGAGGGCCATGATCGAAGCGATTTCGCTCGGCGCGGGGCTCGCGTGGGCGAGCGGCCTGCGCCTGTACCTGACGGTGCTGATCGCCGGCCTGCTGGCGCGGTTCGGCTGGCTGCACCTGCCCGACACGCTGGCCGTCCTGATGTCGCCGTGGGTCATCGGTGCCGCGGCCGTGCTCACCGTCACCGAATTCCTTGCCGACAAGATCCCCGCGTTCGACTCGCTGTGGGATGCCGTGCACACCTTCATCCGCATTCCGGCCGGCGCCGTGCTCGCGGCCGGCGCGCTCGGCCATGCCGACCCGACCGTGCTCGCGGTCGCGGGGCTCGCCGGCGGTTCGCTCGCCGGTGCCGCACACGTGGCGAAAGCCGGCACACGCGCGCTGATCAACCTGTCTCCCGAACCGATTTCGAACTGGGTCGCATCGTCGACCGAGGACGGCCTCGTGGTCGGCGGGCTGGTGCTCGCGTTCTTCGTTCCGCTCGCGTTCCTGGTGCTGCTCGCCGCCTTCATCGCGGCTTCTGCGTGGGCGCTCCCGCGCCTGTGGCGGGGTGTGTCGGGCGGCTTTCGCGGCATGGCGAACCACATGGTGTCGCGGCTGAACTCGATCGGGGGGAAGCGCGATTGAAGGGGCGGCAACACGCGGCGCAGCCGCCCGCCGGGCAACCCGGCCATGAGATGCGTGCGCATGCCGGCCGCTTCGGCCTGCGCGACCTGATCCGCCAGGCCGCCCGCATGACCGCGCGCGACTGGCGCGCGGGCGAACTGACGCTGCTCGTCCTTGCACTGGTACTCGCGGTCGCGGCGCTGACGAGCGTCGGTTTCCTCGCCGACCGGCTGCGCCAGGGGCTCGAGCGCGACGCGCGCCAGATGCTCGGCGCCGATTTCGTCGTGCGGGCCGACCGCCCTGTCGATCCGTCGTTCGACCGGCAGGCTCGCGCGCTCGGCCTGCGTACCGCGACGACCGCGATCTTCCCGAGCATGATCGCGTCCGCCACGGGCGGGCAGGCAGGCGATGCCGCGCCGTCGCGCCTCGCGGCCGTGAAGGCCGTGTCGCCCGGCTATCCGTTGCGCGGCGCGGTCGAGATCCTGCCGGCCGGTGCCTCTGTCTCGCAGAAGGCCGACGGGATTCCCGCGCCGGGCACCGTATGGGCCGATCCGGCGCTGCTCGATGCGCTGCACCTGAAGGCGGGCGATACGGTGCGCGTCGGGTTGCGCACGTTCAAGGTCGCCGCATCGATCTCCCGTGAACTCGATCGCGGGTTTTCGTTCGTCAATTTTTCGCCGCGGCTGATGATGCGCGCGGACGAACTCGCCGCGACGGGGCTCACGGGCTACGGCAGCCGGGTCACGTACCGGCTGCTGGTCGCCGGCGACCAGCAGGCCGTCGCGCGCTTCGAAGCGTATGCGCACGCACGCGTCGACGGCGGGAAGCTGCGCGGTGCCGGTCTCGAGTCGCTGCAGGAAGGCCAGCCGCAGGTGCGGCAGACGCTGGATCGCGCGCGCCACTTCCTGACGCTCGTCGCGCTGCTCACCGCGCTGCTCGCGGCGGTCGCGATCGCGATGGCCGCGCAGCGCTACATGCGGCGCCACCTCGACGGCTGCGCGACGATGCGCTGCCTCGGCGTGAGCCGCCGCACGCTCGGCGCGTTGTTCGCGCTCGAATTCGCCGGCATCGGCGTCGTATCCGGCGCCGCAGGCGCGGTGCTTGGTTACGGCGGCCACTGGGCGTTGCTGGCCGCGCTCGGCGGACTGATCGACGTGGTGCTGCCGCCGCCCACGCCGTGGCCGGCGCTGATCGGCGTGGGCGCCGCGCTCGTGCTGCTGCTCGGCTTCGCGCTGCCGCCGCTCGTGCCGCTCACGCGCGTGCCGCCGGTGCGCGTGCTGCGGCGCGAGTGGGGCGACGCGTCGCGCACCGCGTGGGCCGCGTATGCGATCGGCGTCGTGCTGTTCGCGGGGCTGCTGATCGTGGCTGCGGGCAACCTGAAGCTCGGGCTGATCGTCGCGGGCGGTTTCGCCGGCGCGCTGGTCGGTTTCGCGCTGATCGCGCGGCTCGTGCTGTTCGCCGCCGCGCGGGCGGTGCGCAACGCACGTGTGGCCGCGGGCGTCGGCTGGCGTTACGCGCTCGCGTCGCTGCACCGGCGCGGCACGGCCAGCGCGCTGCAGATCACCGCGCTGGCGCTCGGCCTGATGTGCCTGCTGTTGATCGCGATCACGCGCAACGACCTCGTTGCGGGCTGGCGGCAGTCGACGCCGCCCGATGCGCCGAACCAGTTCCTGATCGACATCCAGCCCGACCAGCGTGTCGACGTCGCCGCGTATCTGACCGCGCACGGCGTGCGCGACGCGGTGCCCGCGCCGATGGTGCGCGGCCGCCTTGTCGCGATCAACGGCAAACCGGTGAATCCGGATGCCTACCCGTCCGACGAGGCCCGCCGGCTCGTCGACCGCGAGTTCAACCTGTCTTATACGACCGAGCTGCCGTCCGACAACCGGATCGTCGAAGGCGACTGGTTCGGCACCGCGGCCACGCCGCAGATCTCGATCGAGGCCGGTCTCGCGAAGACGCTGAACGTGAAGCCGGGCGACGTGCTGCGCTTCGACGTGACGGGGCTGACGGTCGACGCGCCGATCACGAGCGTGCGCAAGCTCGACTGGGGCTCGTTCCGCGTCAATTTCTTCGTGCTGATGCCGCCGCCGGTGCTGAAGGATTTCCCGGCCGTGTACCTGACGAGCTTCCATCTGCCGGCCTCTAACGCCGCGCTGCTCGATCCGCTGATCGCGCGCTACCCGAACCTGACCGCGATTGACGTCGCGCCGATCCTCGCGCAGTTGCAGCGGATGATGCTGCAGGTGGTCGGTGCGGTGCAGTTCCTGTTCGCGTTCACGCTCGCGGCCGGCGTGCTCGTGCTCTACACGGCGCTGGCCGGCACGCGCGACGAACGGGTGCGCGAGGCTGCGCTGCTGCGCGCGCTGGGCGCATCGCGGGCGCAGGTCAATGCGGTGCAGCGCGCGGAATTCATCGTGGTCGGTGTGCTGGCCGGCGCGCTGGCTTCGGCGGGCGCGATCGCGGTCGGCTGGGTGCTCGCGTCGCGTGTGTTCGACTTTCAGCTCGCCGTCGATCCGTGGCTCGTGCCGGCCGGTATCGCGGCCGGCGTCGCGTGCGCCGGTGCGGCCGGCTGGCTGAGCCTGCATAATGTGCTGCGGCGCCCCGCGCTGCAGTCGCTGCGCGACGCATGAGCGTCGCCGGCGGCCCCGAAGATCCCGTTTTCCGACTATCCGTATGACCGATGTGAATGACGATGCGCCGTCGCAGCCGACGGCGTTCGAACTCGTGGGCGGCGAAGCCCGCGTGCGCGAAATGGTGGACCGCTTTTACGACCTGATGGACCTGGAGCCCGAGTTCGCGCAGATTCGCGCGCTGCACCCGGCGTCGCTCGACGGTTCGCGCGACAAGCTGTTCTGGTTCCTGTGCGGGTGGCTCGGCGGCCCCGACCACTACATCAGCCGGTTCGGCCATCCGCGGCTGCGCGCGCGGCACCTGCCGTTCCCGATCGCGTCGGTCGAGCGCGATCAGTGGCTGCGCTGCATGGCGTGGGCGATGGAGGATGTCGGATTGCCCGAACCGCTGCGCGAGCGGCTCATGCATTCGTTCTACGATACGGCCGACTGGATGCGCAACCGGCCCGGTTGACCGACCGGTACGCCGCTGCACGCGCGCGGGCGATTTGCGTCTGGGCGCGCGCACCGCGTGGCGCGACACTGGCCGCTTCTCCCGATCGATACGAGGTTTGCCCGATGACGACACAAGCGCTGTTTCGCGAAGACGCGTACCTGACGCAATGCGACGCGGTCGTTCTGGCCGTCGGCGAAGACGGCATCCGGCTCGACCGCACCGTGTTCTATCCGCTCGGCGGCGGCCAGGCCGGCGACACCGGCACGCTGACGCTGCCCGACGGCAGCACGATCGCGATCGCCGATACGCGCAAGGCGAAGTTCGACGGCGCGACACCCGACGATGCCGTGCACGTGCCCGCACCGGGGCAGGAGGCGCGTGTCGCGGCGCTCGTGCCCGGCACGCGCGTCGCGGCGGAGATCGACTGGCTGCGCCGCTACCGCCACATGCGCCTGCATACGGCCGCGCACCTGATGTGCGCGGTGCTGCCGTACGCGGTCGACGGCTGCAGCGTGACGGCCGACTATGTCCGCCTCGATTTCGCGACGTCCGACCCGATCGACCGCGACGATGTCGAGCGGCGCCTCGCGGGCCTGGTGGTCGGCGCGCACCCGGTCACGACCGAGTGGATCACCGACGACGAGATGGCCGGGCGGCCGGACCTCGTGCGCACGATGAGCGTGAAGCCGCCGATGGGCCTCGGCCGGGTGCGGCTGCTGCGCATCGGGCATGTCGACCTGCAGCCGTGCGGCGGCACGCATGTGCGCAACACGGCCGAAATCGGCGAGCTGCGAATCGCGAAACTGGAAAAGAAGAGCGCGCGCACCCGGCGCCTCGTCCTGGAGTTTGCATGACGATCGACACCATCCACGCAGGCACGGCGGCGCTCGATCCGCATGCGCGGGAGATCCTGG
Organism: Burkholderia sp. AU4i; assembly: GCF_000466765.1. NCBI lineage: Bacteria > Pseudomonadati > Pseudomonadota > Betaproteobacteria > Burkholderiales > Burkholderiaceae > Burkholderia > Burkholderia sp. AU4i. The sequence goes on from NZ_ASSI01000109.1 coordinate 39,115, forward strand.
ATTTCTGGTTCGGCGAGCCGGGCTCGGCCGAATTCGGGCAGGCGCGCAAGGTCTGGTTCAACGGCGGGGCGGCGTTCGACGACGTGCTGCGCACACGCTATGGCGCGTTGCTCGACGCTGCGTGCGACGGCGGATGCGATCACTGGGCCGGCTCGCCGCCGGGTGCGCTTGCGTTGATCGTCGTGCTCGACCAGTTCTCCCGCAACATCCATCGCGGTACGCCGCGCGCGTTTGCCGCCGACCCGAAGGCGCTCGCGCTTGCACGCCGCGTGGTCGCGGCCGGCTGGGACGCGCAGTTGCCGAGCGGACATCACCGCGCGTTTGCGTATCTGCCGTTCGAGCACGACGAGTCGGTCGAGAGCCAGCGCGAGGCCGTGCGCCTGTGCGCGGGCATTCGCGACGAGGCAGGGTGCGAAAGCTATCACCGCTTCGCATTGCTGCATGCGGCGGTCGTCGAGCGCTTCGGCCGCTTTCCGCACCGGAACGCGATTCTCGGACGCGAGTCGAGCGACGAGGAAACGGCGTTTCTTCGCGAGCCCGGTTCGTCGTTCTGAAGATTCGCGCAGTCGCGCGACAAGGGGAGGAGGCAGCTCCGCGGCGTCGCGCGGCCACCGTGTCAGCCGGGCGCGCCGGTCGGCGGCGCGCGTTTCCCGGCGGCTGTTCGCGTGTCAGGCGGCGGTGTTCGCCGTTCCACGCATGGCACGAGGGGGCGCACGACGGTGCGCCGCGCCGCCCTCCATCACTGCAGGTGCTGCTCGGGCGTGCGCACGTACACGCGCAGCAGTTCGTCGTTGTCGCCCGGGCGCGCGCCCGACCAGAACAATTTCCATTCGCTGCCCGGCGCCGGATCGACGGCTCGCACACCCTGGACGATCATCCAGGTGCAGCGCGTCGTTTTCGCGTCGTCGATCGGCGTGTGCTGGATGCCGGAGAAGTAGTACAGCATCGGCGCTTCCGATTCGCCGAGCCCGTGCAGGCTCGCCATGCAGTCGCCGTCGTTCCATTCGAGCGCGAGATGCGCGTTCAGGTCGTCGAACACCGAGCGGTAGCTCTTCGCGACGTCGAGCCACGGCAGGAGCAGCGTGTAGATGAGCCCCCATGCGACGAGCGCGCCGGCGCCCCACGACAGTGCGCCGCGCCAGAGGCCCGTCGCGCGCAGCTTCGGCAGCAGCGTGAGCCAGCCGACCGTCAGCACGAGCGCGCCGGTCACGAGCGCGGGTTCGATCGGCATCGTCCAGTCGAGCGGCAGCCAGCGGCCGAGCGGCGCCAGATCCGCGCGCGACGCGGCCGGATCGGCCATCACTGCCCAGATTGCCCAGGCGAGCGCCGCGGCCGTGCCGAACAGGATGCGGCTCAGGTAATCCCACGCGAGATGCAGCCGGCGCGGCAGGCGTTCGATGGCCTGCGCGGCGACCAGCGCGAGCGGCGCGAAGAACGGCAGGATGTAGAGCTGGCGCGACGTCGCGGACACTTGCAGCACGGCGAGACCGATGCCGGTGAACAAGACGGGCAGCGCGACGCGCGGCGTCCGCCAGTCGCGCCACACGCCGCGCGCGAGCGCGACGATCGCGAGCGGCGCGACCGGGAAGCCGACGAGCAGGAACGCGCGGAGGATGAAGAACGGCTTGTCGTTTTCCGCGCCCAGTTCGGGGACGGAGAAGCCGAAGAAGCGGCCGACGTTGTTATCCCAGAACCACGTCATGAACAGCGTCTCGGAGCGCATGAACAGCGCGGTCGGCCAGATGAGCGCGAACGGCGCGAACACGAGCGCGGCGATGCCGAGCGCGCGCGCGAACGAGCGGGTGCGGCAGGCCGGATAGAGCACCAGCGCGCCGACGAGCGAGGCCGCGAACACGAGCGGCACGAACAGGCCCTTCGCCATCAGCGCAATGCCGACGCCCGCGCCGAAGATCGGTGCGGCCCAGCGGCCCGACGGTCGGACCGGCAGGCCGTGGCGCATCTGCTGCGCGCGCGCGACGTGCTGCATCACGAGTTCGAGCAGCCCGCTGAAGCCGATTGCCGTGCCGGCGAACAGCGCGACGTCGGTCATCATGTCGTGCACGTGCTTGATGACGACGAGCGTGCCCGCGCTCAACACGACGGGGCCGATCACGCGCAGGTCGAACCAGGTGTCCGCGCGGCTGGCGACGCGCGCCGTGCGTGCGATGAAGCCGAACGCGAGCGCGGCGAACAGCGCGCTCGCGAGTCGTGCCGCATCGTGCAGCGGCATCACGCGCTGCAGCAGCCATGCGAGGCTGGTCGCGACCCACGCGTAAAGCGGCGGCTTTTCCATGAACGGCAGGCCGGCATTGGTCGGCACGACGAAGTCGCCCGTCTCGAGCATGTGCTGGATGATCCCGAACGTGTAGGTTTCGTCCTGTTTCCAGGGATCGTGACCGAGTACGCCCGGCAGCACATACGCGCAGATCAGCGCGGCGACGAACAGCCATGCGCGCCAGCCGAGCAGGAGCGAGCGCTCGTGCGTGGCGCTGGTTGCGACGGTCGAGGCGGCGTCGGGCGTGCCGGCGACGTCGAGCGTTGCGGTGAGGTCGGTGTCGGCGATCGAGCGGGTGTGCTGAGCCGGGGCGGGCACAGACGTGCGTCGCCGGCTGGGCGCTGCGGTTCCGGGCATGGAAAAGATCTCGGGTCGAGTCGAGCCGGTCCGGCGACATGGGCAGGACCGATTAGGGCCACATCAGGGGATAACGGACAGGTGTTGATGAGGTCTGTCTGAATGCCCGCTAGTAGACCACGGAATTATTACGAGAGTTTACTCGTAGCGTCACGGAATTGTGGAGATTTGTGGTGTCGTGACGACTGATCGTCTCGGGCGGCGGTTTTTGCTGCGCCGCAGTATGGTTTTACCGGCCGCCGCCGACGTCGAGCAGGGCACCCGTCGTGTAGGACGCCGCGTCGCCAAGCAGCCAGACGATCGCTTCGGCGATCTCCCTCGCTTCGCCCGCGCGGCCGAGCGGCGTCGTTGCGCCGAGGCGGGCCGCACGGCCCGGCTGGCCGCCGCTCGCGTGAATTTCGGTCTCGATCAGGCCGGGGCGTACCGCGTTGACGCGCACGCCGTGCGGGCCGAGTTCCTTCGCAAGACCGATCGTCAGCGAATCGACCGCGCCCTTCGAGCCCGCGTAGTCGACGTATTCGTTCGGCGAGCCGAGCCGGGAGGCGATCGACGACACGTTGACGATCGCGCCGCCGCGGCCGCCACGGTCGGTGGACAGCCGGCGCGCCGCTTCGCGCGCGCACAGGTACGCGCCGAGCACGTTGGTGTCGAACATCCGCCGCAGCCGGTCGGCCGGCATGTCGGCGAGCGGCATCGACGGCGCGACGATGCCCGCGTTGTTGACGAGCGCGTCGAAGCGACCGAATGCGGCCGTGACGGTGTCGAACATCGCGACGACGTCGGCTTCGTTCGCGACGTCGCCCGCGACGACGCAGGCACGGCCGCCCGCGTCGCGGACGGCCTGCGCGGTGAGTTCGGCCGCCGCCGCGTCGCGCGCGTAGTTGATGCCGACATCCCAGCCGCGCCCGGCCGCGAGCACGGCGGTCGCGCGGCCGATGCCACGGCTCGCGCCGGTGATGAGGACGGCCTTGCGGTCGGACGGTGCGGTCATCGCGTGCGGGTTCCGGTGACGGTTACTTGGCCGCGTCGGGCGCCCACTTGTCGCGGGCGGGCGGCTGGTAGCGACGCAGTCGCTCGATCAGTTCGACGGGTTCGGATTCGACGCACAGCGCGTCGAAATAGGCCGGACGCATGAAGCCTTCGTCGACCGTATGGCGCAGCAGCGCGATCAACGGATCGTAGAACGAATCGATGTTGTAGACCGCGACGGGCTTGCGGTGATAACCGAGCTGCGCCCACGTGTAGACCTCGAAGAGCTCTTCGAGCGTGCCGGCGCCGCCGGGCATCGCGACGAACGCGTCGGAGAGGTCGGCCATCATTTTCTTGCGGTGGTGCATGTCGGGCACGACGTGCAGTTCCGACAGCCCCGTATGGCCGACTTCCTTGTCGACGAGCAATTCGGGGATCACGCCGACCGCACGGCCGCCGGCCGCCATCACTTCGTCGGCGATCACGCCCATCAGGCCGACGCGGCCGCCGCCGTAGACGAGCGTGAGGCCCGCATCGACGAGCGCGCGGCCGAATGCGCGCGCGGCGTCGGCATAGATGGGCCGGACGCCGGACGACGAGCCGCAGTAAACACAGACTGCCTTCATTGCTTGGAATCCTTGGCGGGGGCCTGCCCGGTGACGACGGGGCTGTCTGCCGGGCGCGGCGAACCGTCGCGCGGCGGCAGGTAGTCGGTGAACTGGCGCTTCGGCAGCTTGCCGGAGACCAGGTCGTCGAACAGCTGGCGCGAACGGCCGCGCAGGTACGGTGCCATCACGGAGATCACGTGCATGCTGACCTGGTGCAGTTCCTCGCGGATCGCGTCCTGGTCGTTGTACTTGCGCGGATGCATCACGTACTGATACGACAGCCAGTACGTCGAAATGACGGCCATGTTGGTGGCGATGACCTCGATCTCGGCGGGTGTCGCGACCATCTCGGCGTCGGACACGAGCAGCTCGCACATGTCGCGCGCGAAGCGCACCTTGTGGCTGATGATCTGCTTGAAGTGCGTCTCGAGCGTGCGATTGCGCGCGAGCAGGTCGTTGAGGTCGCGATACAGGAACCGGTAGGTCCACATGAAATCGGCCATGTACTGCAGGTACGACCAGGTTTCGTCGATCGTCGGACGGTGATCTTCGGGAAAGCGCAGCCGCCGTTCGATCTGCTGCTCGAACTGCGCGAAGATGCTGTTGATGATGTCGTCCTTGTTGCGGAAATGGTAGTACAGGTTGCCTGGACTGATTTCCATTTCCTCGGCGATCGTCGTGGTCGTGACGTTCGGCTCGCCGATCTCGTTGAAGAGTTTCAACGACAACTCGAGAATCCGTTCGCGGGTGCGGCGGGGAGGTTTCGCTTCCATGTCGTCCGGCCCTGTGTGTGCCGGACTGGCGGGCGCTGCAATCGATGCTGCGTGATTCGTCCGGCGCGGGTTGCTGTTCTATGTCTAGCGGACGATTATAAACCGGGGTTTCGCCACATCGGGCGCATTTCGTGTGCGCGGCCCCGTACGGCGCATGGTGCAGCGCCGCACGCGGGCGGTGCGCGGCGCGTGCGCCCGATGCGCGTCTAGAAGCCCAGCCAGTGTGCGACGACCGGGCCGAGCACGAAGGCCCACGTCGTCACGCACGCGAACAGCGCGACCGTCACGGCCGCGCTGCCGAGGTCCTTCGCACGCTTGGAGAGTTCGTGGCGTTCGAGCGAGATGCGGTCGATCGCGGCCTCGACGCTCGAGTTCAGCAGCTCGACGATCAGCACGAGCAGCACCGACGCGATCAGCAGTGCGCGCGAGGCGGCCGGCACCGGCGCAAACGCGCCGATCGGGAGCATCAGCGCGGCGAGCGTGAGTTCCTGGCGAAACGCGCTCTCCTCGCGGATCGCGACGCGAAAGCCGTTCAGCGAATGCTTGAGCGCGTACCAGGCGCGCGTGATGCCGCGGTGGCGCTTGTACGGGTTCGGCGGCAACGGCGTCAGCCGATCGTCGGGGCCGAGCGGCTCGTGCGCGTGCACGTCCGCATCGGCATGCGGCTCATCCTCGTCGAACGGACGGTGCCGTTGCGGCTTGGCGTCGGGGGGCGGGGACTTGTCGTTCAGGTCTCGTTTCAAACGGCGGCACCTTCTGCTGGCGAGTACGCGGTCTTCGGCAGCGGCTTCAGATGCGACGCGAACTGCTCGGACGCCGCGCGCCACGAAAAGCGTTCGGCCCATGCGCGCGCAGTCGCGCGTTCGATCTTCAGCGCTTCGAGGCAGGCTTCCTGCAGGTCCTCGTGCATCGCGCCGGCGTCGCCTTCGCCGAGCACGTCGATCGGGCCCGTCACGGGATACGCGGCAACCGGCGTGCCGCAGGCGAGCGCCTCGAGCAGCACGAGGCCGAACGTGTCGGTGCGACTCGGGAACACGAACACGTCGGCCGCAGCATACACCTTCGCGAGCTCGGCCTGTGACAGCACGCCGAGATAGTTTGCCTCCGGATAACGCGACTTCAGCTCCGCGAGCGCGGGACCTTCGCCGGCGACCCATTTCGAGCCGGGCAGGTCGAGGCGCAGGAACGCCTCGACGTTCTTCTCGATCGCGACGCGGCCGACATAGAGGAAGATCGGCCGCGCGGTATTGAGCACCTTCGATTCCATCGGCCGGAACACGTCGAGGTCGACGCCGCGGGTCCACAGCACCACGTTCGTGAAGCCGAATTTCTCGAGGTCCTGCTTGACGACCGGCGTCGGCGCCATCACCGCGAGCGACGGGCCGTGGAACCAGTGCAGGAAGCGGTAGGTCGCCGCGAGCGGGATGCCGAAGCGCGCCTGCACGTACTCCGGAAAGCGCGTGTGATACGCGGTCGTGTACGGCAGCTTGCGCGAACGTGCATAGCGCCGCGCGGCGAGGCCGAGCGGGCCTTCGGTCGCGATGTGCAGCGCGTCGGGGGCGAACGCGTCGATCCGCGCGCGCAGCTTGCGGTACGGCAGGATCGACAGGCGGATCTCGGGGTAGGTCGGGCAGGGCACCGTGCGGAATTCCAGCGGCGTCAGCAGTTCGACGCGGTGGCCGAGCGCGGTGAGCTCGCGCGACGTGCTCTTCAGCGTGCGCACGACGCCGTTGACCTGCGGTTCCCACGCGTCGGTGACGATCATGATCTTCATCGCGGCAATGTCCTGTAGGTGCGGTTGCGTCAGGCAGTGGCCTTGGCCTTGCGCGACGTGGTGTCCGACGGTGCGGTGCGCATCACCGTCCAGTAGACGATCTTCAGTTCGCCTTCCATCGTTTCGACGAGTGCGGACAGGCTCTCGACCCAGTCGCCGTCGTTGCAGTACAGCACGCCGTCGATGTCGCGGATCTCCGCCTTGTGGATGTGCCCGCACACGACGCCGTCGCAGCCGCGGCGACGCGCCTCGTCGGTCATCACGGTCTCGAACTGCGAGATGAAGTTGACGGCGTTCTTGACCTGGTGCTTCAGGTACTGCGACAGCGACCAGTACTGGAAGCCGAGCCGGCTGCGGATCCGGTTGAACCAGCGGTTCAGCACGAGGATCAGCGTGTAGAGCGTGTCGCCGAGGTACGCGAGCCATTTCGCGTGCTGGATCACGCCGTCGAACAGGTCGCCGTGCACGATCCACAAACGTTTGCCTGCGAGCGTCGTGTGGAACGCCTCGCCGCGCACCTGGATGTCGCCGAACGCGAGGTCGCAGAACTGCCGCGCGCCTTCGTCGTGGTTGCCCGGGATGTAGACGACCTGCGTCCCCTTGCGTGCCTTGCGCAGGATCTTCTGCACGACGTCGTTGTGCGCCTGCGGCCAGTACCAGCCCTTTTTCAGTTGCCAGCCGTCGATGATGTCGCCGACGAGGTACAGGTACTCCGAATCGTTGTGGCGCAGGAAGTCGAGCAGGTACGGCGCCTGGCAGCCGCTCGAACCGAGGTGGATGTCGGACAGCCAGATCGTGCGGTAGCGATGCGCGGACGAGTCGGGGTCGTCATGCTGCGTGGCATGACCGGCAGGCGGTTCTTGCGACACCAGCCCGTCGGTTGCGGCGGAACCGGACAGGAAGGCGGTGGCGGCGCGGGCGCCGAGAGGTTGACGGAACAGGGAGGTCGCAGACGTTTTCTGGCCCATGCATGACTCGCGCCGGTTGACATTACCGGCATTCCGCCATGCGGGCGTGACTGTGCCGTGACAGTCACGAGACGTTCTTATTACGGCCGCTGCAAGGTGTTTAGCAATGAATGCCGGGACGTTGTGTGGCCTGCCGTACCGAACGTCCGGCGCTTGTCCGGCAAGGTTGCCGGGCCGGGGGGGCGCCTCGGCGACGTGCTTTCGTCTGGTGAATGCGGTGCGTCAGCGCTTCAACGCGTCTGCGCGTCAGCGCGGAATGGCGACGATGCGCGTGCGTGCGATCCGGTCGTGCGGAAACTGCCGGCCGGCATGCAGCCGGGCCGCGCCGGCCCACACGACGATCCACGCGGCGGTGAGCGCGAGCGTGACGGGTACCGACAGGCCGAGGAGCGGATGCAGTGCGAGCGGCGGCAGGAACCACAGCCAGCCGAGCGCATAGCGGACGAGCGCGTGGCCCGCGCTCAGCGGCCGGCCGCTCGACGATTCGAGCCGCAGCCGCCACGTTTTCATCGGCAGCGTCTGGCCGCCGTGGGTCCAGAACCAGACGAAGTACGCGCCGACCACGAGCGCGATCCAGGCGGCGAGCAGGTTGTGATGGACGAGGCCGTTGCGCTGCTGCGTCGCGAGGCTGAACGCGAGCCCGGCGAAGAACACCACGCCGAACAGCAGCACGCCTTCGTAGAGCAGCGCGGCGAGACGCCGCCGCACGGACGGCGCGGCGGCCGGGGTTTCGGAGGCGCGGGCGTTCGCCACGGCCGCTCAGGAGCCCTTGAACAGCGAGGGGGCGTCGGCGGGCGACACCGGTGCCACGGCGGCCGGCGCGGATGCGGTGCCGGCCGTCGACGACGCGGGCACCGGCGGCGTGACCGCGGCCGGGACGGGCGCCGGCGCGGTGGCTG
>NZ_ASSI01000110.1:0-22010 GCF_000466765.1 Burkholderia sp. AU4i
CACTCTTTCCCTACACGACGCTCTTCCGATCTGCCGCGCCCCTGCGCGAGCTCGCGCCCGTGCCGGTCGGCCAGCACCGCGCGCGTGCCCGTGCCGCCACCGTCGATCCCGATCGCAAAAAGTAATGCCGCCATGCCTTCATCCCGCTGATTCGAACAGGCGCCAAGCTTAACCGGATCGGCGCCGCGCGCCCATCTGCCGTTCGGCCGGCTGTTCCGTGAAAAGGGCTTCCGCTATGCTGGCACGATCGAATCGACACTGAAAACGAGGCAGACGATGTCGCAGCGGTGCAACTGGGTGAAGACTGAAGCGGATGCTCACTATCACGATACCGAGTGGGGCGTGCCGTCGCACGACGATCGCCACCTGTTCGAAATGCTGATCCTGGAAGGGGCACAGGCCGGGCTGTCGTGGTCGACGATCCTGAACAAGCGCGCGGGCTATCGCGACGCCTTTGCGGATTTCGACGTCGATGCCGTCGCGCGCTTCACGCCGAAGCGCATCGAAAAGCTGCTCGAGAATCCCGGTATCGTGCGCAATCGCGCCAAGGTCGAATCGGCGGTCACCAATGCGCGTGCCGTGCAGCGCATCCGGGAAGAACACGGGTCGCTCGCCGCGTTCCTGTGGTCGTTCGTCGGCGGCACGCCGGTCCAGAACGCGTGGCAGTCGTACCGTGACGCGCCCGCGTCGACCGAGCAGTCCGACGCGCTCAGCAAGGCGCTGAAGGCGTACGGCTGCAAGTTCGTCGGTTCGACGATCTGCTATGCGCTGATGCAGGCCACCGGCATGATCAACGATCACGAGGTCGGCTGCCCGTGCCACGCGCAATGCGCGGCGCTCGGCGGCAAGCAGCCGGCACGCCGGCGCAAGGCGGGCTGACGGCGCGGGCATCCGCCGGCCGCCCATCGTTCGCCACGGCCCTGCGGCGGTTATGCCGGTTATGCCGGCAATTCCGGTCAGGCCGCCGGCTGCCCCCTCACGAAACGATGCTCAACGCGCAACCGCTCACCTGGCGGCGCGCGACGGCGCCGGCGCCGGCGCAACCGCCCGTGCACCGCGTGCGGCGCGCACGCGCGCGCTGCGCTTCTTCACCCAGATGCAGATGCCCGTCACGCTCAGCATCGCGATGACGATCCCGAGCACGCTCACCGCGGCGCGGCCCGCGACGCCGGCGATCCGCCCCGAGTGCAACGGAAACTGCGCCTGCATGAACAGGTCGCCGGCCGAGCCGCGGCCAGGCACCTGGGTGGCGACGGGCTTGCCGGTCACGGCGTCCCAGTAGAGCCACGCGTTGCCGAGCCCGACGTCGCCGTGCTCGTTGCCGGGCGTGAAGAACCCGACAGCGTAGGCATTCATCGCCGGCGCGAACAGCAGCGCGCCGGGCGGCGCGGCGATCCCCGCGTCGCGCCCGGCCGCGCGCGCGATCTCGACGATCCGCTCGCGCGTCAGAATCGTGCTGCCCGGCGGCGCGGGCGGGAAGTGTTCGGGATTCGTGTACGGCGTCTCGGCGAGCGGCGACACCAGCGATACCAGCGGCCGCACGACCGGCACGGCGAGATTCATCGAGATCGACGTGACCGCGACGACCAGCAGCAGCCCCCACACCCACACGCCGCCCGAGCGGTGCAGGTCGAACACCAGCGGATAGCCGCCGCGCCGCACGCGGAACACGAACGACTTGCGCCAGCTTTTCAGGTTCGGAAACGCGAGCACGAGCGCGATCAGGCTGTCGATCGCCCACACGATGCCGACGACGCCCATCACCCAGAACCCGAAATTGATCCCGCCATACACCGGCAGGAACAGCGAGTAATGCAGCCGGTAGATGAACGGCATCAGGTCGAGCCGCGCGAGCGACAGCGCGCCCCATTCGCGGCGCCCCTGCACCGCGCCGGTCGCGGGATCGACGGCGATCTGGCTGAAGTCGAGCGCATACGGCTGGCCGGTCGCCGGATCGGTGCGCGGCATCACGCCGGCCTGCAGCGTGTGTCCCGGTTCGATCGCGAGCGGCAGATAAGTCACCTGCACGCGCGGGTCGGCGGCCTCGATGCGCGCCGCGAGCGCGAGCGGATCAAGCGGCGCCGCATCGCTGCGTGCGGTGTAGAAGTCCGGGTTCAGCAGCGCGTCGAGCTCGTGGTCCCACGCGATCAATGCGCCGGTCAGCCCCGCGACGAACAGGAACAGCGCGATCGCGAGGCCGAACCAGCGATGCAGGCGGACGAGAAACGGTCGCAGGAACGCGTTCATCGCGCACCCGGCAACGGGAAAGCGGGCCGGCACGAGCGGCCCCGGATCAACGGAATGCAGGTCATTTGAGGTCACGCGCGGCGCACGAGCGGTGCCGGCCGTCGCTGGCGAGGCCGGATGCCCTTGCACGCGGCATGGAATTGTTTCGCGTTCGACGGGTTTTGATACGATGCGCGACATTTTATCGCAATGCGAATGATTCTTACTTGCATTTTTACTTATCCACGATGACCGTCAGCCTCGCCCGCCCTCCTGTCCGTCCACGTCGCGTGGCCGCCGCCCTTGCCTGCGTTGCCGCGTCGCTCGCGCACGCGGACGATTCGCCCGGCGGCGCCACAGTGCTGCCTGCCGTCAACGTCACGGCTGCGCACGACTCGCCGCAGCACCTGACCGACACGGTCTCCACCGGCGCGCTCGGCACGCGCCGCCAGCTCGACACGCCGTTCTCGACGACGATCGTCACGTCGGAGGAACTCGAGGCACGCCAGCCGTACAAGCTCGGCGACGTGTTCGCGAACGACGCGTCGGTGTCCGACAACAGCGGCGCGTACAGCGCGTGGGCCAGCTACATGACCGTGCGCGGCATGCAGCTCGACTGGCAGAACGGCTACAAGATCGACGGGCTGCCGTTCGTCACGTACGGGATCACGATGCCGTACGAGCAGCTCGATCGCGTCGAGTTGCTGAAGGGGCTCGGCGGTTTCCTGTACGGCTTCGTGACGCCCGGCGGCGTCGTCAACTACGTGACGAAGCAGCCTGGTGCCGAACCCGTGCGCAGCGTCGACGTCGGCTACCGCAGCACCAATGTATGGACCGAGCACGTCGATCTCGGCCAGCGCTTCGGGCCGGACGGCAGGTTCGGCGCGCGGCTGAACGCGACGCACGAGGAAGGCAAGACGTACAACGACGGCAACATCCGCCGCGACAGCGTATCGCTCGCGCTGCAGGCGAACCTGACGCGCGACCTGTCGGTGAATGTCGGCGCGCTGTACCAGGATCGCCGCACGACGGGCCAGACGCCGTCGATCTTCACCGGCAGCTATCCAGGCGGCGTGCTGCCCGCGACGATCAGCGGCGGCACGACGAACCTCGGCGGCAAGGACCAGTACCTGAACACGAACCTGCAGCTCTATACGGCCGGGCTGCAGTACCAGCTCGCGCCCGACTGGCAGCTCGACGTCGCGTACAGCTACAGCAAGGCGACGCGCCGACGCAACGAAAGCACGCTGTACCTGCAGGATGCGGCCGGCAACTACACCGACAGCCGCTACGTCGGGATGGAGGATCATCGCTTCAGCCAGTGGCGCGCGATGGTCGAGGGCAAGGTACGCACCGGCCCGTTCAGCCACCAGATCGTGATCGGCGCGTCGTGGCAGAAGCAGGCGAACGACTATTCGGCGAACAGCGTGTTCGTGCCGCTCGGCGCCGGCAACCTGTATGCGCCGAATCCTTACCGCTACGACAGCCCGCACGGCTTCATCCAGTACCGCACGAGCGAGATCGTGCAGAAATCGCTGTTCGCGAGCGATACCGTGCAGCTCACGGAGCGCTGGTCGGTGCTCGCCGGCGTGCGCTACATGAACTACGAGCAGCGCTCGTTCCAGGCGAGCGGCGAGGAGGATCCCGGCTATCGCCAGAACGGCGTGGTGACGCCGACGTTCGCGGTGATGTTCAGGCTCGCGCCGACGACCACCGCGTACGCGAGCTACGCCGAATCGCTCGAGCCCGGCAGCCGCGTGAACGACGTCTACGCGAACGCCGGCCAGGTGCTCAAGCCGCTGCGCAGCAAGCAGTACGAACTGGGGATCAAGAGCGAGCACGCGCGCTGGAGCGCGACGGCCGCATTGTTCCGCATCGAGCGCAGCGCCGAATATGCGAACGCGGCGAACGTCTACGTGCAGGACGGCGAATCGGTCATTCAGGGGATCGAGTTCGGTGCGCGCGCGAAATTCGGCGCGCGCTGGAACGCGGGCGTCGACGCGATGCTGCTCGACGCGTGGTACGCGAACGGGATCGGCAACAACGGCAACCGCGTCGCGGGCGCACCGCGTTTCGTGCTCGCCGGCGACATCGGCTATGCGGTGCCCGGCGTGCCGGGGCTGACGCTCGGCGTCGATGCGAAATTCACCGGCGCGACGCCGCTGCGCGCGGCCGGCGGCCTCGATGCCCCGGGCTTTCTCGTCGTCAATGCGGGGGCGCGTTACCTGACGCGGATCGGCCGCCACGACGTGACGCTGCGCGCGTCGATCGACAACGTGCTGAACCGCCGTTACTGGGAATACCAGTACGCGGACTACGTGAAACCGGGCGATCCGCGCACGGTGAGCCTGAGCGCGAAGCTCGACTTCTGAACGCCGCGCCGGCGGCGGCAAGCCGTCGGCTGCCAGCCGGCATGGCCGCACCGCGACGGCCTCGGGATTTTCTCGAACCCCAAAAGCAAAACGGCGGAGCGGCTTCTTTCGAAGCTCGCTCCGCCGTTTCGCGGCGAACCGTCAGACGCTCTTAGTGGAGCTTCTTCGGCAGCATCTGGCTGCGCAGGCGCTTGTGCAGGCGCTTGACGGCTGCTGCCTTCTTGCGCTTGCGGACTGCGGTCGGCTTTTCGTAGGACTGGCGTTCGCGCAGTTCAGCGATCAGGCCATTTTTTTCGATAGCACGGCGAAAGCGGCGAATCGCCACTTCGAACGGCTCGTTTTCTTTCAGAAGAATCGTCGTCATGTCGTTCCTAAATTGCTTAAACGGTCAAAAACGTAGCGGCCAAGCGCCACGCACCGGCCATCCGAGCGTCCCCACAAACAGGCGAAACGAGCGGAAATACGGCCTCGGAGGCCGGAAAAGAGAGGCGGAAAGCACCGCGAGTACGCTTCACAAGCCGCGTGCAGCGCCGCGTTTGACTGCCAGCAGACACGCCGAAAACGGCAGAGGCTTGACAGAAATCTCAATTCAGCCCGCCATCATAGCAGGGAATCACAGACAAAACCACCCTTTTGTCGATTGCGTGTGCACAGGCGAACGACTGCGTGCCGGGACCGCTCTCGGGCTACTTCCATCCGCCATCGTGCTGGGTCGGTCCGAAATGACAAAGAAGGATAAAAAATCGGGCCGAATCTCAACGCGCCCCTCAAGTTTTGTTTTGGTGCGCCGAAATCCTGCTCTGAGGCGGCCAGCAATGAACGAGTGCTTCCGCCGACGCCAAAACGGCTTTCCAGGGCTTTCGGCTTACACAGGAGATTTTTCCATGCTCGGAATTAACAGCAACATCAACTCGCTGGTTGCACAGCAGAACCTCAACGGCTCGCAAAACGCCCTGTCGCAGGCAATCACCCGCCTGTCGTCGGGCAAGCGCATCAACAGCGCGGCAGACGACGCAGCAGGCCTCGCGATCTCGACCCGGATGCAGACCCAGATCAACGGTCTGAACCAGGGCGTGTCGAACGCGAACGACGGCGTGTCGATGATTCAAACGGCATCGAGCGCACTGTCGTCGCTGACGAACAGCCTGCAACGTATCCGCCAGCTGGCCGTCCAGGCGTCGACGGGCACGATGTCCTCGACCGACCAGGCAGCACTGCAACAGGAAGTTGCGCAACAGATCCAGGAAGTGAACCGTATCGCGTCGCAAACGACGTACAACGGCACGAACATCCTGAACGGCAATGCAGGCATCGTGTCGTTCCAGGTTGGCGCGAACGTCGGCCAGACGATTTCGCTGGACCTGAGCCAAAGCATGTCGGCCGCGAAGATCGGCGGCGGCCTGGTACAGAAGGGCCAGACGGTCGGCACGGTGACGGGCCTGAGCCTCGACACCGCCGGCGTGTACACGTCGTCGGGCGCAGCGATTACGGCGATCAACGTGCTGTCGGACGGTCAAGGTGGCTACACGTTCACCGACCAGAACGGCGGCGCCATCGCGCAAACCGTTGCTCAGTCCGTGTTCGGCGCAAGCGCAACGACCAGCAACGGCACGGCAGTCGGCAATCTGTCGATTCAAGCGAGCGCAACCAGCACGAGCATGTCGTCGGCGGCGCTCACCGCAATCACGAACGCAGTTGCGCAGATCAACGCCGTCAACAAGCCGGCAACCGTGTCGGGCCTCGACATCAGCACCGTCAGCGGTGCGAACGTCGCGATGGTGTCGATCGACAACGCGCTGCAGACGGTGAACAACGTTCAGGCACAGCTCGGTGCGGCACAAAACCGCTTCACGGCAATCGCCACGGCGCAGCAGGCAGAATCGACCGACCTGTCGTCGGCACAGTCGCAGATCACCGACGCGAACTTCGCGCAGGAAACCGCGAACATGTCGAAGAACCAGGTGCTGCAACAAGCCGGCATCTCGGTGCTCGCACAGGCAAACTCGCTGCCGCAGCAGGTCCTGAAGCTCCTGCAGTAATCGCGTAGCAACCCACGGCCGGGCCCCGCGTAACGCGCGGCCCGGCCGTAGTCACTTGGCGCGCGGGGCCTTGTCCCGCCGCCAGGTCCTTATCCAGAATTTCACGGACTACCCGCCGCACGGAGCACTACGATGTCGACGATCAATCCCGCCGTCACCGCCGCCAACAGCTCGGCCAACAGCGCGCTGCAACAGGCTGCCCAATCGATCATCAGCGGATCGACCGGCAACTCGTCGATGGACGTCAACTCGCTCGTGACGGCACTCGTCAATGCGAAGACCGCCGGCCAGACCGCCGCGCTCAGCGCGCAGCAGGCCAGCGACAACACCCAGATTTCCGCGTACGGCGCCCTTTCGGCCGCGCTGAGCGCACTCCAGGCCGGCGTCACGACACTGTCGAACGGCTCGCTGCAAAACACCTTCACCGCCACCGCGAGCGGCACCGGCCTGACCGCGACCGCGGGCGCCGGCGCCGTCGCCGGCAGCTATTCGGTCGGCGTCACGCAGATCGCGACGTCGCAGTCGCTGTCGTCGGCCGCGTTCGGTGCGTCGACGGCGCTCGGCACCGGCACGATGACGCTGTCGCTCGGCAGCAAGTCGTTCACGGTCAACGTGGGCAGCAACAACAACACGCTGTCCGGCATCGCCGCCGCGATCAACAACACGACCGGCAACCCGGGCATCGTCGCGTCCGTCGTCAACGGCAGCGATGGCGCGCACCTCGTGCTCAGCTCGACGCCGACCGGCGCGGCGAATGCGATCAGCGTCACGGTCAGCAACGTGACCGGCGACAACGGCCTCTCCAGCCTCGGCGTCACGTCGACGGCCAGCACGACGGGCGGCCAGTCGTCCATTGCGTCCGCCAACAGCAGCGCCGCCTGGAAGCAAAGCACCGCCGCGCAGGACGCCGCCTTCACGGTCAACGGCATCGCCGCGACGAGCGCGAGCAACACCGTGACGGGCGCGATCACCGGCGTCACGCTGAACTTGACCTCGGCCGCCGTCAGCGGCACGCAGCCGCAAACGCTGACGGTCGCCACCGACACGAAGACGCAAGCGTCGGCGATCAACAACTTCGTGACGCTCTACAACACGCTCGTCACGACGATGGGCTCGCTGTCGAGCTTCACGGCCGGCGCGTCGTCGCAAGGCCCGCTGCTCGGAGACTCGACGCTGAACACGATCCGCAACGCACTCGCGTCGGTCGTCGCGGGCGGCGTGAGCAGCAACGGCTCGACGGTCAACCTCGCGTCGATCGGCGTCACGCTGCAGGCCGACGGCACGCTGCAGGTCGACAGCACCGCGCTCAACTCCGCACTGCAGAACAACCCGACCGGCGTCGCGTCGCTGTTCAACTCGACGAACGGGATCGGCCAGCAGCTGACGAAGGACATCACGAACTACACGCAGACGGGCGGGCTGATCGCCGCACGCACGACCGCGCTCAACAATGACCTGAAAAGCGTCGCCACGCAGCAGACGAACCTGTCGAACTATGTCGCGCAGCTGACCAGCCAGTACCAGGCGCAATTCACCGCGCTCAACACGCTGATGGCGACGATGAACAGCAACTCGCAGTACCTAACGCAGCTGTTCGGCGGCACGAACAGTGCCGGCGCGCTGTCGAGCAACAAGAGCTGACCGCTGGCCGGACAGGAGAGCCAAGATGGAACAGACCGAACTGATCGCCCAGCTCGACGCGCTCACCGATGCGATCGAACATGCGGCCGCGATGGCCGACTGGATCGAGGCGGCGCGCCTCGTCGACCTGCGCGAGCCGCTCGTTGCGTCGCTCGCGGCCGATCAGCCGCCGGCCGGCATCGTCGCGATCCGCCGGATTCAGGCCAGCAACACGCGCATCTTCGCCGACGCGCAACGCGCGCAGCAGGAGCTGACCAACGAATACCAGGCGGCGATGGGCCGCGTGCAGGCCGTCGGCCAGTACCAGAGCATCGCGAGCCGCTAAATCGCGCCACGCGGCGCCCGACACGCGCGCGCCGCCAACCTGACAACAAGAACTACGCGCTGATGTGAGGGCGTGCTCGTTCGCCTCCGCCCGCCTCGTGCGGGCGTTTTTTTTTGGGGTGCCGCCCGGCCCCGCGGCGGGCCGTTCAATCGGCCAAACTGACCGGGCTTTTACCGTCATCTCGCGGCATCGGCGCAGCGGCGCGCTACCCATAATGGTATCGACCGACTTTCCGCAGATCCCATCATGTTCTCGACCGAACTGCCCGCCTCCGCCGCGCTCACGCCCGAACAGCAGCTTGCGCAAGACATCGCGCTCGTCATGGAGAACGCGCTCGAACGCCAGCGCAGCGGCGCGTTCGACGACGCCCGGGCACTGTACGAGGCCATCCTCGACGCGGTGCCCGCGCATGGGGATGCGCATTACAACCTCGCGGTGCTGCTGGCCGATACGGGCCACGCGGCCGACGCGGTGCCGCATTTCGAAGCCGCCCTCGGCGCGAGCCCGGACAACGGCTACTACTGGGTCAGCTACATTCATGCGCTGCATCGCAGCGGGCAGACGGCCGCCGCGTGGATCGCGGTCGAAATCGCGCAGCAGCGCGGCGTGCACGGCCCTGCGCTGAACGGCCTGATCGCCCAGTTGGCGTCACCCGACATCGTGCTCGCAACTGCAGCGGTCGCGGCCGCCCCAAGCGGCATCGATGCGGCGATCGTCCTGGAAACCGCGGCCGGGCGGAGCGACTCCGGCAAGCCTGCCCGCCGCCCCAATCAGACGCTGCTGCAAAAGCACGCAGCGCTGTTCGACAAGAACAGGCACGCGGAAGCCACCGCGCTTGCGCGAAAACTGGTCAACGACTATCCGGAAGACGGCGCATGCTGGCGCGCGCTTTCCGCCTCGCTTCACCGGGAAGGCCGCTTCGCGGAGATGATCGAGGCCGGCTTGCGCACGGTCGAATTGCTGCCGAACGAAGTCCTCGTGCGCATCCTGCTGGCCGATACGCTGCGGGCGATGAACCGTCTCGCGGAAGCCGACGAGCAGTGCACGCGCCTGTACCAGCTTCAGCCGGATCACCCGGAGGCCATGCGGATTCGCGGTCTCGTGCTGTTCGCGCTGCGCCGCACGGATGAAGCGCTCGCGGCCTGCCGGCGCGCGGTCGAACTCGCGCCCGGGGCCGCCGCGCCGTGTGGCACGCTCGGCTTCGTGCTGCTCGAACTGGGCGCAACGCAGGAAGCGATAGGCTGGCTGAAGCGCGCGATCGAAATCAACCCGACCGACAGCGTCACCCACAGCAGCATGCTGTTCTGTATCGCGCACAGCAGCGAATTCGATCCGCAGGCGCTCGTGGCGGAGCACCGCAAGTTCGGCGAGCGCTACGACAATCAAAAGCGCAAGCGTGCGGCCGTGTTCTCGAACCCGCGCGATCCGGCGTGCAAGCTGCACGTCGGCTTCGTGTCGGGCGACCTGTACAGCCACGCAGTCGCCTCCTACGCGGTGCCCGTGATCGAGCATCTCGCGGCCGACCCCGGCATTGCGATGCACTTCTATCACAATCACTTCGAGGAAGATCACACGTCCGAGCGCTTCAAGGCCCACGCCACGACCTGGCGCAACGTCACCGGCATGAGCGACTCGGCCTTCCTCGAACGCGTGCGAAACGACCACATCGACATCGTGATCGACCTGTCGGGCCATACCGGCCGCAACCGGCTCGTTGCGCTGGCGCAGCGCGCCGCGCCGGTTCAGGCGTCGTGGATCGGCTATCCGGCCACGACCGGCCTCGCCGCGATGGACTACTACCTGACGGACCGCTTCGTCGCACCGCACGGCGCATTCGACGACCAGTTCATCGAGCAGATCGTGCGGCTGCCCGCGATCGCGCCGTTCATGCCGCCGCCGAACTGCCCGCCCGTCAACGTGCTGCCGGCGCTGCACAACGGCTATACGACGTACGCCAGCTTCAACCGCCTGAACAAGCTGAGCCCGCACGTGATCGAGGTCTGGGCGCGCGTGCTGCACGCGGACCCGACCGCGCGCATGGCGCTCGGCGCGATCGGCAGCGACGGCGACCAGCAGACGCTGACCGAATGGTTCGCGGCCGCCGGCATCGATGCCGGCCGCCTGACGTTCCACCGGCGCTCGAACATTCCCGTCTACATGCAGCAGCATCACGGCGTCGACCTCTGTCTCGACGCGTTCCCCTACACCGGTTCGACGACCACGCTGAACGCGCTGTGGATGGGTGTACCGACCGTGACGATCCCCGGCGCGACGATGGCCGGGCGCGGCAGCGCGGGCTGGCTGCAGCACGTCGGGCTCGACGCGTACATCGCGACCGACGAGGACGACTTCGTCGCGAGGGCGCTCGCGCTCGGCCGCGACACCGCCGCGCTGCAGGCGCTTCGCGCCGGCCTGCGCGCGCGCTGCGGAGAGTCAGCCGCGTTCCGGCCGGCTGTCGTCGCGGCCGGGCTGTCGTCGGCGCTGCGCACGATGTGGACCCGCTGGTGCGCGGGCGAACCCGCGACCGCATTCGACACACCGCTGTTCGACGACATGACCACCGCACAGGCCGCGGCAGAGGCCTGAACCTCACGTCAGATCGAGAGAGACCATCATGACCGCCAGCCTGCCCGCGTCGTCCGTCGCGCAACTGCCGCACGAACGCATCTACGTCACGCAGCCGCACCTGCCGCCGCTCGACGAATTCCTGCCGTACCTGGAGAAGATCTGGGAGAGCCGCACGCTGACCAACGGCGGCCCGTTCCACCAGCAGTTCGAGCGCGCGCTGTGCGAGTATCTCGGCGTGCCGCACCTGTCGCTGTTCGCGAACGGCACGCTCGCGCTCGTCACCGCGCTGCAGGCGCTGCGCATCAACGGCGAAGTGATCACGACGCCGTATTCGTTCGTCGCCACCGCGCATTCGCTGCTGTGGAACGGCATCAAGCCGGTATTCGTCGACGTCACGCCCGGCACGCTCAACCTGGACCCCGCGCGCATCGAGGCAGCGATCACGCCGCAGACCACCGCGATCATGCCCGTGCACTGCTACGGCAATCCGTGCGACGTCGACGCAATCCAGAAGATCGCCGACAACTACAACCTGCGCGTGATCTATGACGCCGCGCATGCGTTCGGTGTGCAGAACACCACCGGCAGCGTGCTCACCCACGGCGATCTGTCGGTGCTGAGCTTCCACGCGACGAAGGTGTTCAACACGTTCGAAGGCGGCGCGATCATCTGCCCCGACGCGAAGACCAAGCAACGGATCGACCACCTGAAGAACTTCGGTTTCGTCGACGAAGTCACGGTCGTCGCGCCCGGCATCAACGGCAAGATGAGCGAAATCAACGCCGCGTTCGGGATGCTGCAGTTGCAGCACATCGACGGCGCACTCGCGCGCCGCCGCGAAATCGACACGCTGTACCGCACGCTGCTCGCCGACGTGCGCGGCATCCGCTGCGTGCCGCTCGGCGGCCAGACCGTCGCGAACCACGCGTATTTCGCGATCCTCGTCGACGAAGATTACCCGCTCGATCGCGACGGGCTGTACCGGAAGCTGCGCGACTACGACGTGTACGCGCGCCGCTACTTCCATCCGCTGATTTCGGAATTCCCGATGTACCGCGGGCTGCCGTCCGCCAACCGCGACAACCTGCCCGTCGCGACCGAGGCCGCGCGCAAGGTGCTGTGCCTGCCGATCTACCCGGCGCTCACCGACGACATGGTCCGCCGCATCGTCGACCTGATCGCGCGCTGACGCGCGACGCCTACAGGTAACGCTCGCCGGCCGCGCGCGCGCGGATCCGGCGGGCCGGGTTGCCGTACACGACGGTGTACGGCTCGACGTCGTGCAGCACGACCGCCCCCGCGCCCACGACGCCGTGCTCGCCCACCGCGATCCGGTGCCGCAGCATCGCGCCGAGGCCGATCGCCGCGCCGCGGCCGATCCGGCAGTTGCCGCCCGTGACGACGCCTGGCGCGAGACTCGAGAAATCCTCCATCGTGCCGTCGTGATCGAGCGACGCGTTCGTGTTGACGATGCACCCGTTGCCGATCGCGCAGCACGGATTGATCACCGCGCCGGCCATCACGACCGTACCCGCACCGATCGTCGACGCCTTGCCGATGCGTGCGGCCGGATGCACCGCCGACACGCACGGCAGGCCCGGCACGAGCGCCGCGAGAGCGGCCGTCACGTTCTCGCGCGCGTGGTTGTCGCCGATGGCGACCAGCAGCCCGGCGATGCCGTGCGTATCGACCAGATCCGGCAGGTCGCGTTCGGCGCCCAGTACCGCGTAGCCGAGGGTCTCCTCGCCGCGGGGCCGGAACGAATCGATCAGCCCGGCGATCCGGTACCGGCCAGCCTGTTCGACGATGTCGATCACGACCTTGGCGTGACCGGACGAGCCGACGATGACGATGTTTTCCACAAGGGCCTCGATTGATCTGAAAGCAGGGGCGGCCATGCCGCGTTCCCCGCAGTATGCCGCGTCGCCGCACCCGCGCGGCGCGCGCCGTCACGTCAGACGACCTGCGCCGTCTCGTCCGCCGTCACGCGACCCGCTGCGAAATACGCGGCAAACGCCGCCCGCAAGCGCTCGGCCATCCGGATCCAGCTTTCGTCGCGCCCGCGCCGGAACAGCCGCACCGTGCCCGGATACCACGGCGAATCGTCGCGGCCGTGCATCCAGCGCCAGTCCACGTCCTGATTCGGCAGCAGCACCCAGCAAGGCTTGCCGAGCAACGCGGCCAGATGCGCGGTGGACGTGTCGACGCACACCACGAGATCGAGTTGCGCGACGATCGCGGCCGTATCCGCGAAATCGTCGAGCTCCGAGCCCAGGTGCAGCAGCGGCAAGCCGCCCGGCGGCTGACGCGCCTCGTCCTCGCCCTGCCCTTTCTGCAGGCTCACGAAATTCACACCCGGCACGCTCCATAGCGGCGTCAGCAACGCGAGCGACGGCAGCGAGCGGTGCGCGTCGTTGTGATGCTTCGGGTTGCCTTTCCACACGAGGCCGACGCGCGGGCCGGCCGGCAATACATCGAGGCGCGCGCGCCAGCGCGCAACGCTGGCCGGATCAGGCGCGAGCCGTACCGGCGGCGGGATCGTGTCGAGTGTCGTGCCCGTGTGCATCGGCGCGCTCAGCAGGCTCGTCCAGTAATCGAACTGCGAGGCTTGCGCCGTCGCCGTCTCGTGATCGAGCACCGCGTCGACGCCGTCGACCGTCGCCATCAGCCGATGCAGCGCGGGCTGACACGCGAACACCACGCGTGCCGCGTGCCGCGCCTGAAATTCCGCGAAATAGCGGCTGAACTGCAGCATGTCGCCCAGGCCGTCTTCCTGCCAGACGAGCAGCGTCTTGCCGGCGAGCGGCTCGCCCTGCCACTGCGCGCACCCCAGCACCTCGCGGGTCCGGCGGTGCACGAACGCCGTTTGTTCGTAGCGTGATTCGTAGCGCCGCCAGCCTTCTTCGAACCGGCCCAGGCCGAGCAACAGCGTCGCCAGGCCGAAACGCGCATCGCCATAGTCAGCACGCAGTTCGAGCGCGCGGCGGTACGCGCGTTCGGCGTCGTCGTGGCGGCCGGCATGCGCGAACGTGGTGCCGAGGTTGTAGTGCACTTCGGCCATGTCCGGAGCGAGCGACAGCGCGTCGGCGAACACGGCCATCGCTTCGTCGTGGCGCCCCTGCGCGCGCAGGACGCAGCCGAGATTGTTGTGCGGCTGCGGCAGGCCGGGACGGCAACGGATCGCGTCGCGATAGGCCGCTTCGGCTTCTGGCAGGCGATCGAGGTTCTGCAGCGCGACGCCGAGGTTGTAGTGCGCCTCCGGGTGATCCGGGCACAGCACGAGCGCCTGGCGGCTGGCGGCTTCCGCTTCCGGCAACCGCTGCATGTCGACGAGGATCGCGCCGAGATTGGCGTGCGCGAGCACGAAGTCCGCTCGCACGGTAATCGCGAGCCGGTAGGCGAGTTCCGATTCGGCCTGGCGGCCGAGCACACGCAACAGGTTGCCGAGATCGGCCAGCACGTCGGCCGACTGCGGCTCGATCAGCAGCGCCTGCCCGAATGCCTGCTCGGCTTCATCGAGCCGGCCAAGCGCTTCGAGCACCTTGCCGAACCGGTGATGGTGCGACGCCCGCAACGGCGTGACGGACGCAAGCTGCCGGCGCAGGAGTGCCTCGGCATCGGGCAGGCGCCCTTGCGACACGAGCAGCGCGCCGAGACCGTCGCAGGCCGGCTCGAACGCCGGCATCGCGTCGATCGCGCGCCGCCACCATGCTTCCGCGTCGGCCAGCCGGTTCAGGCCGAGCGCGCAGACGGCCGCGATGTGCAGCGCCGCGACTGCCAGCGCCGGCCGGTCGAGCAGAGGCGCGACGAGCGACAGTGCGTCGGCGAACTGTCCGTTCTGGCACAGGGTCGCCGCGTGTTGAACCAGCGCGGATTCGTCGGAAGCAGGGGTCATGTCATACGGCGCCGCGCGGCGCGCGGCGCGAACGAACGGTCAGACGGACGCCGGCACGGCGGCCGGTTGGCCCGACTGGCTGACGGCCCGGTCCCTGGCTTCCTGGAGCGCTGCGAGCGTGTCGAGTGCGCGCCCTTCGTCGGCGGTGAGATCGACCAGAAATGCGTCGTTGTTCTGCTTGATCCAGTCGAGGGGCATGTCCCACCACGCGAGCTGCAGCAGTCGTTCGCGCACTTTTTCCGTGAAGCGAAAGCGAATCAGACGGGCCGGCGAACCGGCATAAATGCCGTACGCCTCGGTGCGGAAATTGGGCGGGATGACGGCCCGCGCGCCGATCACGCATCCGCTCTCGATCTGGCTGCCACCGAGAAACAGCGCTTCGTCGCCGATCCAGACATCGTTGTGGATCACGGTGTCCGCGTATTGCGGCATCGGCGGATTGGTGAGGCCGTTACCGTACAGGCTGAACATGCTCGTGGAAATGGTGCGCATCTCGTGCTGACCGTTCAACAGAAATCGCAGACGCATTCCGCCAGCCACGTGCTTGCCGATCACGAGTTTCTGAACGCCCTGATCGTACTTTGCGATCGAACCCACACCGATCGACGAGCACCGGCCGATATGAAACGTACCGACCTGCGCCTCTTCATCAACCCAGGTGCGGAAAAAATTGTTCGGAATCGCCGAAAAGGCGCCATCCCGGTAGCCGAGCACGATGAAATGCTTCGCCCACGGATGGTCAGGCAGCACGCCAATACAATCGTCGGAGGTCGTAACGTTCATTCGCGGTCGCAAGTGTGCCGGTGCGGCGGCTCGATGCCGGGCCGCTCGAAACGGCGGTGGAAAACGTCGCGGCACATCGGCCACGAGCATGGACGATGCAGTATAGAAAGCCGGCGACGGTAGCCGACATCGAATAAGAACGGCGTTCTGGCTTCTGTTCCGGAGATAGGGGCTGGTGGGGTCTCGCGTCCGCGGCCCGGCTGCGCCGCGCGTGCGCGTGGAATTGCCGTCGCCGGCCGATGACGGGTGCGTGCATCATTCGGCGCTCGGGCATTGGCGCCCGGTTTTCCTTCATGATGCTCACACGTCGGCGGAGGCGCCGCTTCGATCCAGCCAGCGCGTTCCGTCATCGGAGCCGGCCGCCGTGGCGATGTGCTGCCGCCGCCTTCACCAACGGTGTGCGCCGCTCACTCTCCCGCACTCAATTACTCGACGAACACCCGCCGCAACTACTCGAACTGCACGAGCTGGAACTGCACGAACTCGACGAACTGCAGCTCGACGACGAGCAACTGCTGTCCGATGCATCGAACGCACTGCCGCTACCCGCTTTCAGCGCGGCGAGCGACGACATCCGCGACGCGGTCTGCACGGTTTGCGAATACACCGACCAAGCGGTGCCGGCCAGCGCACCCGCACCGAATAGCGCGGCAGTCCACAGCAATGGGTCCGTGTCGTCGCGTTCGCGGTCCTGCGCCTGCTGCGCTGCGTGCGCATCGGGTTGCGAGGATTGCGGGCGCTGCGGATTTCGCGCGGCACGCGGATCGTGCGCGATCCGGCGCGCAAGCAGCGCGGCCCGCCCGGCAGCCGTCGCCCCACCGCGCCCGAAACCGGTCAGCCGCCGCACGACGATCCGGTACGCGACCGCGAACACCACCATGCAGACCGCGAGCAGCAACACGGGCCGCCCGCGGCTCAGGCCGATCGCGAGTTTCGCGGCCCCCGTGCCCAGTACGATCAGCACGATCGCACGCGCGGCCAGGCGCGACGCGCGCATCTCGCCGGGTGCCCACAGCCAGCCTTGTGCGCGCATTCCGTCGACGACCTCCTGCGCATACCCGGCGAGTCGCTTGCGAAACACGTCGTAGCTCACGGTGCCGGACGGCTGCTCCTTGAGCCACGCGCAGTGGTCGTCATGGCGCCCCGCACGTTCCATGTCGGCGATCTGCACGTAGCCACCCTGCCCGGGGGCGGTCCACAGGTCGACCGCACCCGCCTGCGCGAGCGACATCGTCACGACCTCGGCGACCCGTGCTTCGCCGCCGGTGAGATAGGCGACTTCGTCGGTGCTCAGGTCGGCCGACGCCTTGCGCGTACGCCCGCCCCAGCGTCGACAGCGGAACTCGATCGCCTGAAGCACGACGATCAACAACAACGCGACGACACACGCAGGCACATAGAACGCGAGAAACTGCGGCCCCGCGTAGTTCAGCACGTTGAAGTCCTGCGCCGATGCGCAGGTCGCCGCGACGCTCGCGGCGGCGGCCGGCCACGCGAGTTTCGGCAGCCGGTCGCGCCAGGTTCTGCGCGCCTGCACGGCGGCAGGCGAATTCGCGTCCCCCGCCCCGTTCGCGGCCGACGGTTCCGGGAGCGGCGATCCGGATGCGGCACGCAAGTCGGCAGGCCGCGGCCAGATCGACTCCGGCGGCTCGCAACCGAACAGCCGGCGATAGCTGTCCAGCGTGTCGCGATAACGCTGCGCGTACACGGCGGCCTCGTCCGGCGCGCCCGTGCCGGGCATGTGATGCAGCCGCGCGCGCAGCACGCCGGCGCAGAAGACGTCCCAGTATTCGAGCGTGTATTGCAGGTGGAAATGCCACGCGGTATCGACCGCGACCGACGGCGTGACCGGGTGTCCGGCCGCCTGCGCGAGAAACGCGAAGCGCTTGTATTCGTCGATCACGGCCAGCGCGTGCGCATGCGACCAGCCTTCGGTTTCGGCAAGACGCCGGCTGTACGGCAGCGGCGCGTTCGGGTCGTCAGGGGAATACGCGTGCAGACGCGCGAGCAACGCGTGCTGCGCATCGGTCAGCGCGCGGGCATCGACTGCGGTCGAGGTAGACGGAATGGCAGCCATCGGGAGTCGGCGCGATGCGCGGACGGCCGCCGCGATCGACGCTTGGAGTTGTCGTTGCCGGGGATTCTCGCACATCGGCGAGGCGGCGCGACGGCGTGCCGGCCGCCTGCATGCGGGGCCGCTCGCCGCGTTGCGCCGCGGGTCGGAAAGTCAGAAATCGAGCTGCGCGATCGTGATGTCGAGCGCGGCCGCGACCTTCTTGCGCATCGACTTGCGCAGCTTCCCGCGCTTTTCCTGTTTGGCGTAGTCCGAGCGACTGATGCCGATCCGCCGCGCGACCTCGGCCCGCGTCAGGCCGAGATGCTCGCGCCACGCACGCGCGGGCGAGCTTCCGTCGAACACGACGCGCGTCACGAGCTCGTGCGGAATCAGGTCGCGTGCGGCGCACCGCTGCGCGACATAGTCCGCGTACGGAATCACGACGAAGGCTGGCGCGCCGTCCGGGCCGTTGATGATCTGGACTGGGAGGGATTTGGTCATGCGGTGATCGCGGCGCCGGCTTCCGGGCGGCTGTTCGTCGTTTCGGTCGACATGCTCAATCGGTGTTTCAGGCGGGCTTCGGGTGCGTCGAACGACACCGGTGCAAGGTTTCGCCCGGTCGGATGCACGCGATCGGAAACCGCCATTCGGATAGCCGGCCGGAATATTACTGCAAGCGGAGAAATGGTGATGCGGATGAGACGGCGAAACCGCCGAACACCTGAACAGGCATGTTTTTGGCGCGCCCGGCTGGGATCGAACCAGCAACCCCTGCCTTCGGAGGGCAGTACTCTATCCATTGAGCTACGGGCGCGTGAGACAGTGAAGCGACCCCAATATACAGGCCGCCCACGATTGGCAAGACGGCAAGGATACCCGGTTTCCCATGACGCGTCCACCTTGCCCGACGAATCCCCGCCGCACCGCGCTGCGTGCGGGTAAACACGCGCCATCGCGCCGCTCGCCGTGATGTAAACGTTCCGTCTATAATCGTCCGTGCTTCATTGGACTGCCATTTTGCCGTTGCACCGCGCTCACAATTCCTATTCACGGAGACGAGGCAAGCATGAGCGAAGCACCCCACGAATCTCCCGTCAAAACCCCCGGGCAGCTGATTGCCGTCATCATCGCGTCGTTCGCGATTCCGATCATCCTGATCGTCCTGTTCGCCAATTATGCGAACCATGCGTTCCGCGCCGGCGCCGGCACGGACGCGCTATCCGACGAGCAGGTCGCCGCGCGTATCGCCCCGCTCGCGCAGGTCGAAGTGAAGGACGCCAACGCGCCCCGCACGTACAAGACCGGCGAGGCTGTCTACAAGGCCGTCTGCGTGACCTGCCACGGCACGGGCGCCGCCGGCGCGCCGAAATTCGGCAACAAGGACGACTGGGCACCGCGCATCTCGCAAGGCTTCGACACGCTGCTGAAGACGGCACTGGCCGGCAAGGGCGCGATGCCGCCGCGCGGCGGCACGAGCCCCGACGACGTCAGCGACTATGAAATCGCCCGCGCGATCGTCTACATGGCGAACAACGACGGCGCGAACTTCCCCGAACCGGCCGCACCGGCCGCCAACGCGGCGCAGCCCGCCAGCGGCGCGGCAGGCGCATCGAGCCCGGCCGACGCCGCGAGCGCGCAGATCGCCGCCGCGCAGGCCGCGATCGCCGCTATCCCGAAGGCCGGCGAACAACCGGCGGCCGCCCCGGCCAGCGCCGATGCCGCAACCGCCGGCAAGGCGCTGTACTCGTCGACCTGCGTGGCCTGCCACGGAGCCGGCGTGCTCGGCGCGCCGAAGTTCGGCAGCAAGGAAGACTGGGCGCCGCGCCTGAAGGACTCGATGGACACGGTCTACAACTACGCGCTGCACGGCAAGGGCGCGATGCCGCCGAAGGGCGGGTCGAACGCATCCGACGCCGACGTGAAGGCCGCCGTCGACTACATGGTCAACTCGGCGAAGTAACACCGGCCGGCCAGAAAAAACCCCCGCGGCGCACACGCACCGCGGGGGTTTGTTTTTTGCCTGGCCGGCTGACCGGCTGACTGTCAGATCGTCGGATCGTCGAAACACCGCACGCCCGACGGCGCCGCCGCGTCACTTCTGCAGCAGCGCCTTCAGGCTGGCGAGCCGGTCCTTCGGCGACATCGGCGCCTCTTCCGGGGTAGGCGGCGGCGCATCGTCGAGCCCCATCTCCGGAATGAAGCGCGACGGCTCGCACACGACCGTCTCGCGCGCCCGCTTGCGCTTCTTGCACCAGTTCAGGTGCAGGCTGCGCTGCGCACGCGTGATCGCGACGTACATCAGCCGGCGCTCCTCCTCGATCCGCTCGTTGTCGATCGGGCCGTCGTCCTCGCTGCCGCCGCGGTGCGGCATGATGCCTTCCTCGACGCCGACCAGGAACACGTGCGGATACTCGAGCCCCTTCGACGCATGGACGGTCGACAGCCGCACGGCGTCCGGATCCTCGTCCTTGCCCTCGAGCATCGACATCAGCGCGACGGTCTGGATCAGGCCGAGCAGGTTCTTGCCGGTATCGGCGAGCCCGTCGGCGTTGTGGAAGCCTTCGGCCTCGCCGTCGACGGCTTCCGTCTCGGGCTTGGTGCCCTTGCGCTTCAGCCATTCGAGGAATTCGAGCACGTTCTGCCACTTCGACTGCGCCTGACGCTCGTCGAACGCGTCGTACAGGTACGCCTCGTAGTGGATCGCCTCCATCATGTCGTCGAGCACGACGGTCGCGGGCTCCTTGTCCGCGCGCTCGGTCAGGCGCTGGATGAAGTCGCAGAACATCCGCAGCGGCTCGACCTGGCGCGCCGACAGCCGCGCCTCGATGCCGCCCATGTACACCGCTTCGAACAGCGACACCTTCGCCTGGCCCGCGAACGAGCCGAGCGCCTCGAGGGTCGTGTTGCCGATCCCGCGGCGCGGCGTCGTGACCGCGCGGATGAACGCGGGATCGTCGTCGGCGTTCGCGATCAGCCGCAGGTACGCGCACAGGTCCTTGATCTCGGCCTTGTCGAAGAACGACTGGCCGCCCGACAGCACGTACGGAATGCGTTCGCGCCGCAGCACCTGCTCGAAGATGCGCGCCTGGAAGTTGCCGCGATACAGGATCGCGTAATCGCGAAACTGCGCGCGCCGCTCGAACTTGTGCGCGGACAGCCGGAACACGACCGATTCGGCTTCATGCTCCTCGTCGTTGCACGCCGTGACGGTGATCGAATCGCCCA
This sequence comes from Burkholderia sp. AU4i, assembly GCF_000466765.1. NCBI lineage: Bacteria > Pseudomonadati > Pseudomonadota > Betaproteobacteria > Burkholderiales > Burkholderiaceae > Burkholderia > Burkholderia sp. AU4i. The sequence continues at coordinate 21,131 of NZ_ASSI01000110.1, forward strand.
TCCCGTGCTCGGACCACAGCTTCTTCTCGAACAGTTTCGGGTTGTTCGCGATCACGTTGTTCGCGGCGGTGAGGATGCGCACCGTCGACCGGTAGTTCTGCTCGAGCTTGACCAGGTGCAGCTTCGGAAAATCCTTGCCGAGCTGCGCGAGGTTCTCGAGCGTCGCACCGCGCCAGCCGTAGATCGCCTGGTCGTCGTCGCCGACCGCCGTGAACGCGGCGCGCGGGCCCGCGAGCAGCTTCAGCAGCTCGTACTGGCAAGCGTTGGTGTCCTGGTACTCGTCGATCAGCAGGTAGCGCAGCTTGTTCTGCCAGCGGTCGCGCACCTGCTCGTTCTTCGCGAACAGCTCGGCCGGCAGGCGGATCAGGTCGTCGAAGTCGACCGCCTGGTACGCGTGCAGCGTCGCGACGTAGTTGCGGTAGACCAGCGCGGCCTGGTGCTCGTCCTCGTTGGCCGCGATCGCCATCGCCTCGTCGGGCATGATCAGGCCGTTCTTCCACAGCGAGATGATGCTCTGGATCTTGCGGATCAGCCCCTTGTCGGTCGTGCCGAGCTGCTCCTGGATCATCCCGAAGCAGTCGTCCGAATCCATGATCGAGAACTGCGGCTTCAGGCCGACGTGCTCGGCCTCCTGGCGCAGGATCTGCACGCCGAGCGAGTGGAACGTGCAGACGGTGAGCTGGTTGACGGGCACCTTGCGCCCTTCCTTGCCGGGCGTGGTGAGCGTCTTGCCCTCGAGCAGCTTCCCCACGCGCTCGCGCATTTCGGCGGCCGCCTTGTTCGTGAACGTGACGGCCGCGATGTGGCGCGGCTCGAAGCCTTTCGCTTCGATCAGGTGCGCGATCTTCTGCGTGATCACGCGGGTCTTGCCGCTGCCCGC